>JASLVU010000084.1 GCA_030741225.1 Candidatus Poseidoniaceae archaeon
TATGAGGCCACTATTGACCCCTACTTTTCATTAGAAGCAACCGTGCCAGGAACCTATCAATCGTATTGTAGTCTTACCCGAGATGCAGACCAGCAAGTCATTGCAACCCAAACAGGACCATCATTCGAAATTTTGGAAGCCAATTATACTGGAATGGAAGCATTTTCAGCAAACACAGATTTAGATTTCTATGTTCACAACCAATCGCTTACTCTTACAGTTGTCATTTCTGACTTGTTCATTGGTACTGAATATGAACTCAACTACAACATGTGCGATGTTTACTCAACCTACGATTATGGGGGCTACAAGTTTTATTGTGGCTCAGATACGAAATATGGTGTTTCTGATGACCCTCTCACTCCAAATACCGATGAATCTGGTGTTGTTCATGTATCTGGACAAGTGTACTTCACTCCAGTTGCATCAACGCACACTGAGCAAATTACGATTACATTCCCTGGTTGCTGCGGAGATGACATGTCATCATACGGCAACGATGGCATGTTGAGTGTTGATTCACTTCACAATGAATCTCTCACCTTTGATATCAATCTACAAGCCTACAATGTTACGCTTGCTAGCGATTTATCGAATACTTTTGTGTTGGGTGGAGAACTTTTGAGCGACCAGCTCTCTTACGATCGTAACGCAATATTGATTGGTATGTCGAGCGAATCTCGTAGCCGTTGGACATTGGACACCGATAACGCATTCACTCTCACCTACGAAATTACTTGTGAATTGGTCAACTCGACTGGAGACATCGTCGACACCCAAACGCGAAGTTGGAGTCACAATGGTCATCCACAATCCAATATCGACTTGCAACCACCAACGCCAGGTGACTTCTATTCGCAATGTTCTCTTCTGAGAGTTGTCGACAACAAATTACTTGGAACCCAAACAGGTCCTACTCTTGTGGTTATTGATGCCAATTACACAGGTCAAGAAGAGCACAGTGTTCTTGCCGATGCGACTTTCTATCCTCATGATTCTGTCATCGAATTGAGCGTATCTACGGAAGATATGTATCCTGGCACAGTCTATACCTTTGAGTACAATTTGTGTAAACTTGCGACCAAGTATGAAAATCAAATGTTCTCAACCTTCTGCTCTGGTACACCTTCGTTTTCCTCGCAGAACATGACCAACAACATCATGTCAGGTTCAGTTGATTTCACTCCGACTTCCTCCTCGTATACCGAAATCGTCAGCATAGATGTCCCAGAATGTTGTGGCGAGATAGCCAATGAAGTCTTTTGGTCTCTTGAGAACGCCTCAATGGCTTTCAAGTCCTTGCTCCGAATACAGGGAGTGGAATTGGATCATTCACGAGAAGTGAGTTCATATTTCACTATTGGTGGAGATGTAGTTAGTTCAACCATGAAGTATCCATCGTTTGAATTGTTACCAAATATGAATTTGGTTGTCGATATGATTTGGGAACTTGACCATCGCAATGAATTCATACAATTTTACCACGAAGAGTGTAAATTTGTAGATGCAGACACACAAACTGTTCTTGATACGAAAACTGCAATTTGGAACCATAGACCTGAACAAATTAACACACCAAATTCAATCTTTTCACCACCAGTTGAAGGTGAATATTATGTGGAATGCACCCTAACACGCCAATTTGATTCGATGGTTATGGCATCTCATACCAGTGGTACAATCACTGTTTTGCCGGATTTGGCGAATCAAGATGACGCAACGCTCTCTGCAAGCACGTTGGTCAAGCCTGATGGATGGGCACTCGTGCTTGTTTCAATGACAAAACTCGATGCAGGCCAAAGTTATTCCATCGTATGGAATGTGTACGATGAATCAACTCCTGGGGCTGAGATTCTCATGGATTCAGGTGATGAAACTTGGGTAGAGGGTTCGGATTCGGTTGAACAAATCATCCTTGAATTCAATGCATTATCTGATTCATCCAACGCTTGTTTCGCAGTTGACCTTTATGCTGCCGGTGATGAACTCGTAAGTCTGAATGGAACTGGAGCACAGGCCTCAACATTATGTTGGACGCAAAATTCGGTGGCCGACGAAGACTCGGACGGCGTCTACGACAAGAACGATGAGTGCCCTGCTACACCTGTTGGTAGTGTCGTGCAGTCCAATGGATGTTCGGACAAGGATCTTGATGGTTGGGACGACAGTGTTGAAATTGCGTGCGGTTCTGATTTCGAAAATCCGACATCGATTCCCTCAGACTTTGATGGCGATGGAGTCTGTGATGCACTTGATGAGGACGACGACAACGATGGATTTACCGACCAAAATGAAATTCTACGCGGAACCAATCCGTTTGATGTCAACGATGTCCCGGTGAACCAGTTGCCTGTTTGCTCTGTGTATTATACCCTTGAAGCTGATGGTATTCCAGCCGAAATTACCGGAGAGGCAGTCATCACAGCACTCGTTGTTGGGACCTCTTCTTACCCTGGAGCTGGGACTGGAATTACGCCTGTAATCACCATTCCATCAGGAAATTACTATGTCATTGCGGTTTGCGAAGATATTGATAATGACCCGGTTACACTTACTGTCAATGAAGTCACGGTAGGACCTGCAGTTGGAAAGGTTGTTGCTGGAGCCATGATTTCACTTTCCGAGGACGTTGATGAATCGGTCGATGCAGTCATTACATGGAGCGATGGAAGCAATACTGCAACGACAATCGTCACCGTGAACATGGAGAACACCCCGAGTTCGAGCAATTCAACTCCTGGATTTTCCATGATTCTTGGAATTGTTTCTCTGCTTGGTGCCGTTGCGTTCTCACGCAGAGGTTCCTCCGAAATTTGATTCACGATTGTAGAAGCATCTGATTTGCGCAGATGAATTGATTTTTCTATGCATTGTTGAATCTAGAAACTCAACTCATACAGTTCGATTACAAGAGAATCATGATTGCAAGAATTAGTGCAGTTACAAAAAGAACGACAGACCCCCAAATCATAACGCCGTAAGAGAACGCTCTTCTGTTGGTTGCAAAACCCCAAACTACGCCTGCAATAACAGATACAGGCCATAAGATGATTGATGCCGATTCAAGGTTGATAATCGAGGGGTCATCGTAATAATAGTAATCGACATGATTAGGAGCATTGAGATTTTGGGGGCTTGCAACTCGAATTGTGTTTCCTTCAACCTGCAAGTATACAGTCAAATTTCCTTCACCACCATAGGCATTGGCTTTCGTCCATGTAGAACCACTGTCATCTACTTCAGTTCCGAAACCAAAATCGCCATCACCCTCATCCATGTCACCGTGAATTCCTGCATACCAGTTCTCGTAGTTGGTGTAACTTTCTACTTGTAAGTCCCAATATTCGTGTGTACCGTAGTGGTTCTTGAAATGAGACGGCATTGAAAATTCATGTTGAGAAAATGTGTCTCCTCCCAGTTGAATATCCTCCATCTTTTGTACTTCACTGGAAGAATTTTCAGTCTGCAATTCAGACATGAATGCTAGAGAAGCACTGATGATGCCAACAACGATTGGAAAAAGAATCAACCCAACCACAAACCAAACCCACTGTGGACGGGACTTCCCCTCGATTGGAGCGCTGCCCCACGCATTTTGCTCCATGCTTGCATTGGTTTGAACAACCGCATCGAAAATATCATTTTCAGCTGAATTGCCAATTAAAATTTGTTGCGGAGGATTGTTCACTTGCGGTGTATCTGAATCTTCCATACTTCCAACCCTGAACAATTGTAATAAGAAGTTATGTAGGTTTATTTTCTCAACTCATGCCATTTCATTAATCTTTGACACGTCAATAGGTGAGTTGAACTTCGGATGAAGTTGAAAGAGCAATTACTCCGGGTGGTCCACTCCAGTGAATGTCCTTATCGGCAAAAATGAGTGCTTCATCACCTTCGCTGTGTCCTAAGACTGCTTTGACTGAGGCAAAAGAGCAGTAGACTGCTTTTGCTTCAGCGCCAATTGTTTTGAGGAAATCAGTTACCATGGTTGAATCTTCTCCCATCTCCTGGTCCAACTCTCGCAAATAGTTCGGGTCCAGAAGTCGGGTTCCAGCAGCAGCAAAGAAAACACTTAGTTCATTTCCGTCTTTTATCGCTTGAACTGCACATGCGATGCCAACTATGGACTTCATGGGGTCATTCTTTGGTTCAGATACAAACTTGACAAATACTCTACTGGGCATGCATCCTGCTCATGAGGACGGATAATCAACTTATCCAAGCGTAGGTTCGCACCGTGTTTGTGCTCAGCGGGAAGCAAGGGTGAGGTTCTTCCACATCTCTTCAGGAACTTCCATTGCTAGACGAAGACCGCCCATAGCACCCAAGCGAACTGGGTCATCGACGACGTGAACATTCACATCTCCCATGTCTGAAAGTTTGCGTTCAATCATTGCACCAAGGCCTTTGATTCCTGAACCGCCACCAGCGAGAACCATGTTTCGGCGGAATTGGTCGTGGTATTCAGGATTCGAACCGGCAATCAATTCTTTCACATTCTCGACAATTGGGTCAACAATTGATTCGCATGCACGCTGAATACAATCAGTGATGTCAAGATTCATTGCCTTACCTTCGATAGAGAAGTCGACCATGATCGGCTCATCAGGCGATGCAGTTCCTACAAAGGAGTACTGTTCCTTCCATCGGCGGGCCATGTCTTTCGTGATTTGCGCACCGCTGTATTTGGATTGTACTTCTTCGATGATCTTTCGGTCAACGAAGTCTCCAGCATGCCCTGTGTGCATTTGGTCACCCGGTCCAGGGATTGTTCCGTATACACGGCAAAGGTCAGCAGTTCCTGCACCGATATCGATAACCAGTGTGTGTTCAATCATATCCAGTGCATAGGCAACAGCGAAAGGTTCTGAAATAATCATAGCAGCATTCACTGAACCAGCAGCGGCATCGAAGATTGCGGTTTTGTCAACATAGCTCGCTTCAGCAGGAGCACCAATGACTGCAACCACACGGTCGTAGTCTTCAGGGTCGGAAAGGCCAATGAGGTGGGTGATGAAGTGGGCAATAAACTCTCGATCTTCTTGAGTGTCTTTGATTACACCGAGTTCCAATGGGCGGAAAAGGTTGAGTGCAAGTCTGTTTTTGAGTGCCTCTTCTCCGAACAGGACATCTCTCTTGAGGAAATTTCGAGCGATTGGGTCTTTTGGTGTACCAATCACAGTCAATTCTTCAACTTCATGACTGTCGGATGAAACCATAACCGAACGGAAGGTTCCCAAATCAATTCCAATATACAATACGTCTTCTGCCATAGCACTCGCCTATCCTTCCCATTGCGAACTACCTTATGAAGGATGCCTCGCTCATGACTGTATAAATAATCGAAAACTTTTGATTATCGAGTTAAATATAATTTTTCCAATTCTATAGATGATTATCTCATATGGCATAATTTGGGAAAAATAACTTCAACACCATTCCTCGCATCCTTGGCAATACCATGCAGCATATTCAGGATAAAGTTGGGCCATTTTTCCACATGATGTGCATTCTTTAAGCGTCTCTTCACCGTACATCTCCAGCACCATTTGAACATGGTAGACATCATCAATTCCAAGTTGTTGACGCATGGACCATAGCAACTGGTCTTCACTCGGAGAAATTATGCCGTCCTCAAGTACCAATTCAACAATGTTTCTGTAGTCTTCAAAGTCTTGGAGATTACGTGCATCGAGCACAACACCGTTTTTCTCTGCCACAATGTCCGTACCGCCTGGGTCATCGACAAAGAGAACCAACGATTCAGGTTTCAAATCTTCATTTCGCAATTCCAGTGAGATTCTAGCGCCCTCGACATTTGCATAGACCAAGTTGGAATTGTTGTTGATGACATTGGTAATTGAACGAGCAGTGTCCGCTGCTGATGCACCTCGTCGCCATCCGAGAGGGTCAGATACGTTGTAGCAGTAAAATTCAGTGCCGTGACCGGGATATTCAAGTCGGATTTCTTCTCCACCATCAAAGCCATTCGATACGATGGTGAGCGCACCAACTTCTGTAGATACGATGTTATCGTCTTCATCAAAACTAATCATGAGGGGCTTTCGCTCTTCTGTCGCAGTGTTGTAATGACCCTTCATCCCAGTCATCCATTTATTTTCCAGCCGTGCAAGCGAGGCTTCTTGTTCTTCGGAGAGATTTTTTTCAACACCAAGCACACCGGCCAAACTACCGCTTTCAATTTCCTTTTTGAATTCCTCAATTTTTTCTCGATCTTGATGGTATGTGGGTATAGCAGCTGCAGAATGTTCCTCGACATAATCGGGGTCTGGCCACTCATGCTGGCATGAAACACAGCTCAAGTATCCGTTCATTGTGGACGGTTGAGCATCTCCTCCGCATCGAGGGCAGTCACCCCCTTCAGTGAAACCGAGGTTCTCAACTGCCTCGCGTCGACCCTTCCGTAAGTTTCCAAAACCCGCCATGTTAGTCCCACATCCTTTGCTTTCTATCAAGGCTTTGGAGATATATATTGGTTTCAAAAAAATCATTCACGGATTGGTATCGCTTTCATTCCGTAGCGAATGAATCCTTCTTGGGCATAGATTCGTCTTACTGAAAATCCAATAGAATCGCCAATTTTTGGCGTGTAATCTTCATCGTCGCAAATCAAGAAAACACCTCTGGGGCCTTCTTCAAATCGAACGAGAACCGTTTGAATGCCTCCAAGAATCGGTGCGCGTAGGGAGAATTCTGATGGAGCTCCAGCAGCGCTTAGTTTTGTCCAAGATTCGACCAAGGCTGAACCACTGAGCGTTTCACTCTCTTTCGCCATACGAATACCGTTGAAATCCATTTGTCGTGGTGGCCAGATCGTTTCACCTTGATGTCTTTGAGACGTGAGGGACAGACGCGCCGAAATTGCTTCGTTATATTGTGCCTGCGAGACATACGCTCCTTGCGATACATGGAGTTCTGAACACTCTGTAGCCCACGCTTTTTGGATATCCAGATACAAATCCTCGTCTATTTCTACGGTACTAGAGGATGCAACGAAATCAAATTCCTCTTGGAGCTGGTTGGTTAGCAACAAGGTTGCCTCATCACCGTCCATGATTTGCCATACTGTTTCATCTCGGCTGATGTCTTCATTTCGGGTAGGAGAGTCGACTTTTGTGGAGATGTAGACCACTTCTGCGTCCACTGACGGTGGCAGATGAATTGAGCCAATATCATGGCCTTGTGAAAGGAGATATTGTATTCCTGCAATCGACATGGTCGTCGAGTCGCTATCAGGGCCGTATACGATTTTTTCATCTAAAGTGAAGGGAGATTGAATGAACAGAGAACCGTCTGAATCAAGGACAATATATCCTTTCCAAACAGTTTCCATCATTCTTTCTCCCTCCCAAAGACATGGA
>JASLVU010000085.1 GCA_030741225.1 Candidatus Poseidoniaceae archaeon
TTCTATCTCCGTCCATTGTCGAAGCGATGAATTTGAATCATTGCAAGGCATACGCGAAATTTTGAACCACTCAAAGTCTGAAGCTGATGTTGTCAAAGAACGAGAGATTTTAGCATCTATTGGAGGAGGTTGCTTGTATCCTGCAGGTATCAAAGTGGACGGAAAAAACACCTCCATTCAAATTTCACCTCCCAATTGGCGAGAAATTTTTTGTAAGGGTTTGCATTTCAAAAAATTCAAGTTCCAAGGAGACTTAGGAAATCTTTCTATAGAATTGCCAGAGCAAGAAATCATCAATATCAAAGCTCAAGAAAACGGTCCAAAAATCATCTCCACACTGAATTCGGACCGTCTTGCGCTTACGCTCATCAATGAAGGAATTCCTGTTACCAACAAGCCGGTTCTTGAACTGATTTCAAAGCCGGATGCATGGCCTCAAAATTTTATTGATGATTCACTTTCTCGTTCGCAGTGGCCTTATCTCGTACTTACATCTCCTTTTGCAGCTAAATGCGCAATTGAAGTTGCCAAAAACAATCCTGATTTGAACAGAATTCAATGGTTGGCAATAGGTGAAGGTACGGCTCGAGCCTGCTTCCAAAGAGGAGTGACCGTATCGTTGTGTGGTAAGGCGAGAAATTCTTCTGAACTTCTCAAATACATCGACAAGATGCTTGACCGCAATATTCGACTGATGGTTCCCCGTTCAAATGTCGCTTCCAGTGAACTTACAGACGCTCTTTCAGAACTCGGGTTTGAGGTCGAATCATGGGTTGGCTATGAAAATCAAGCGAAGAGCGTAGAGCCGTTCAATATCGCTGCAAACGATGTACTCCTGCTTTCTTCACCCTCATCTGCACGAGCGTGGGTAAGTAATTCGTTACCCATACCTAAAAATATACTGTGTATGGGCAAATCATCACTAGAGGAGATTACATCACTGCCGTATTTTGCTGAATCGACAGTCGAAGTATTGCAGGGGCCAACCGCAAAATTTGTTGCAAAATGGTGGAAAACGAGGTGAGAGAGTGAACGTACGCCCGAGAATAAATCGTTGGACTCCTTCTCGAAGGAATCTTAATTTTGATACCAGTATTGTATCAAGTCTCGTTCAACCGCATTTTGTAGTCTCGGGAGTTGGTGTCGATGAGCCTATTCCGAGTATGCCAGGAATTCACAGACAATCTCCAGATGTCCTTTTGCAAACCATTGCCTCAGACATGGAACTTGGCATTCATGCTCACATGCTGTTTGCAGTCATCGAACCTTCAATGAAAGATGCCAATGCAAGCATTGCCTCTTCTCCGGATATGCACTTGATGGGATTGGTTCGAGAACTGAAATCAACATACGGTGATTCGATTGTTGTTCTTACTGATGTATGTTTGTGCACAGCCACCGATCACGGCCACTGCGGAATTATCCATGAAGAAGTGATTGATAATGATCTCACGGTTGCTGAATTGTGTTCTATTGCTCTGGCTCATGCTGAGGCTGGTGCAGATTATGTTTCAGCATCTGATATGATGGACGGACGAGTGCTTGCAATTCGTGAAGCCCTTGAACAAGCAGGCCATGTAAGCACTGGCATTCTCTCCTATTCGGTGAAATATGCATCTTCATTTTACGGGCCTTTCCGTGATGCAGCATCCTCCAGCCCGTCATTTGGCGACCGCGGAAGTCACCAGATGGACATTCGTTCCGGATATTCCGAGGCTCTTCTCGAAGCGACGAGTGATGAATCTGAAGGCGCAGATATCATCATGATTAAGCCTGCATTGACTTATCTTGATGTTGTTCGGAAGGTTTCAGACAATGTTTCTAGGCCAGTAGCGGTTTACAATGTCAGTGGAGAATATTCGATGGTTCTTTCATCAACTCCTGACCAGCATTCTCGTGGAAAAATGGTTCGTGAGATATTGCACTCCTTCAAAAGGGCCGGGGCCGACATAATCGTGAGTTACCATGCACGCGAGGCCGTGTCCTGCAACTGGCTTGAATGAGGTGTTCTGATGCAACGAGAAAAATCCAATTCGTTACACACTGAAGCGCTTGAGCACTTGGTGGGCGGTGTTAATTCACCAGTTCGAGCCTTCAAATCAGTTCATGGCAACCCCATTTACTTTGAAAAAGCATCAGGTGCTGTTGTCACTGATGTTGATGGTAATCAACTCGTCGATTTCGTTCAATCTTGGGGTCCGCTTGTCCACGGTCATTCACACCCCAAAATCATTGAATCTGTGTATGAAAAGATGCTCAACGGAACTTCGTTCGGTGCACCGCACACCGGAGAAATTGAACTTGCCAAGAGGGTCAAAAAACGATTCACACACATGGACAAAGTTCGCTTTGTATCCTCCGGCACTGAGGCGGTTATGAGCGCAGTACGCCTCGCTCGTGGTTATACCGGTAGAGATTTGCTGGTGAAATTTGAAGGCTGTTATCACGGCCATGTCGATTCGCTCATGGTGAGTTCTGGTAGTGGACTTGCAACATTTGGTATCGCGAGCAGCCCTGGAATACCAAAGGATACGGTTGCTACCACGCTCATTGCACCTCTTGATGATGATGAGGCCGTGGATTTTTTGTTTGAAGAACACGGCGATGAGATCGCTGCAGTTGTCATCGAACCGTTGCCAGCAAACAATGGATTGTTGGTTCAGCGCCATGAGTACCTCACTAAACTGCGAACATTGTGTGACCAACACGGAGCATTGCTCATCTTTGATGAAGTCATCAGTGGATTCCGTTTCAAGGAGGGAAGTTACGGTGATATTTCTGGCGTCACTCCAGATATTACGGCCCTTGGAAAAGTCATCGGTGGAGGTCTTCCTGTCGGTGCTTACGGTGCTCGCAGTGAGATTATGGAAAAATTATCTCCACTCGGGCCGGTTTACCAAGCAGGTACGCTTTCAGGAAATCCGCTTGCAATGGCAGCAGGAATAATGACGCTTGATATGCTTGACAACGATGCCTATGATTATCTTGAATCGCTTGGACAACTGCTTGAAGAGTGTGTCGAAAAGGTTCTACAAAAACACGATTACCCAATGAGACTCACTCGCAGAGGAAGTTTGTTTTGGTTCTCACCAAGTTCCGCTGAACCCCCATCACGTGCAGACTTAATTCCAAGTAATGCGGGTATTCTGTATTCGGATGTTCATCGAGGGTTGCTTGAAAAAGGATACATGCTTGCTCCTTCTGCATATGAGATAGGTTTTCTAGCAACTGTTCACCAAGAGGAACATGTCCGAGGTATGGCATCGGCACTCGATGAAGTGTTGAGCAGTTTGGAGTGGTCATCATGAACGGTAAACAACGCATCGTTTCTGCCCTCAATCTCAAACCGGTTGACAGGACTCCAGTGTGGTTTATGCGTCAAGCCGGACGACATCTACCCGAGTATCGTAAGATTGCTGCTGAACATTCTTTTTGGGAACGATGTATGGATGTTGACCTTTGTTCCCAAATAACACTTCAACCTCTTGAGAGATACAACGGCATTGACGCAGCGATTGTTTTCAGTGATATTCTCACGCCGTTGCCAAGCCTTGGTTATGATGTTGAATACGGCGGTGGAATTCGAATCAGTGATTTCGATTTCTCTCATGTCGACGATTGGACCGATTTCAATGCTCGAAAGCATGCGCCTTGGGCTGCGGATGGACTTCAGGCGATTGGTGAAGAAATCGGTGACACCACTGCACGTCTCGGGTTTGTAGGGTGCCCATGGACAATTTGTATGTACTTGCTATCGGGCGGAACCGGCGACAAAGATTTCCACAATGCTCGTGCTCAAATTTCATCGAATCAAGACGAAGCCAAGCGTCTTTTGCTCAAGATGGGGGATATTGTCGGCGATTTGCTTGCCGACCAAGTTATTCATGGAGGCGCAGATGCAGTTCAAGTGTTTGACACATGGGCCGGCCTCCTGTCTCCTGAAACCTATCGCCAATACGCAATGCCAGCCACCAATCGCGCCATTCAAGTGTTCCGTGAAAAAGTCGGAAATAACGTTCCTGTCATTCACTATGCCAAAGGTTCGGGTCATTTGCACGCTGCCATTCGAGAACTTGACCTTCACGCAATATCTCTGGATTGGAGAGACAGTTTGTCAGAAAACCGTGCTCAATTCGGAGATAAGTTTGCCTTCCAAGGCAATCTCGACCCTTCACTTCTTCACGGTTCAACAGAGATGGCTCGCAGTGCAACCCAACACGTCTTAGCTGCCGCTGGTGATAAGCCGGGCCACATTTTCAATCTCGGTCATGGCTTTGCTCCATCTGCGCGTATCGAGTGTGTAGAAACTGTACTTCGTGAAATCACGGGTGAATAACATGCGTCAGAAAATGGCTGACATGGTTCATCGAATCCAAGATGAAATCTGTGAGCAATTGCGAAATCTTGACGGGGTTGATTATCGACAAGATGAATGGACTCGAGAAGAAGGTGGAGGCGGGCGTAGCAGGGTTTTTTCCGGCGGAAAAGTGTTTGAGAAAGCCGGAGTTAACGTCAGTGTCGTTCATGGAACGCTGAGTCCTCAAGCAGCCCAGAGTATGGGCGGAGGTCATGAATTAAAGGGTAAAGATCTCGATTTTTTCGCCACCGGCATAAGTTTGGTTCTTCATCCCCACAACCCAATGGCACCTACTGTTCATGCCAATTATCGGTATTTTGAGCGCGGTGAAGGTGAAAAGCCAGGTAGTTGGTGGTTTGGTGGAGGCGCTGATTTGACCCCGAGTTATCTTTTTGAAGAGGATGCTGTGCATTTCCACACCGTTCTAAAAAATGCATGTGACCGGCATGAAGTTGCAGATTACGGTGCTTACAAAACATGGTGTGATGATTACTTTCACATCAAGCACCGTGGTGAGCGAAGAGGGCTTGGAGGTATTTTTTTCGATGATTTGAACAGTGCATCCAAGGACGAATGCTTCGCGTTTGTCGAAGATTGCGCACAATCGTTTTTGTCCGGCTACCTGCCAATTCTAGAGCGAAGGAAAGATTTGACCTACACTGAACAACAAAAGGACTGGCAACAAATCCGTCGAGGGCGATATGTCGAATTCAATTTGGTCTACGACCGAGGAACAAAGTTTGGACTTACTACAAACGGGCGAATCGAAAGTATTCTGATGTCTCTGCCGCTCACATCACGTTGGGAATACTGCCATGAAGTCAATTCAGGAAGTGAAGAAGAACGTCTTTTGCAGGTTCTACGAGAGCCAAAGGATTGGTTAAGTGAATAATCGAGATGGTCGCATGTCGAATGTAGATGCTTGGATTCGTCATGGTTCTGAAATGAGGCGACCGCTGCTGGTGGCTGACGATATGTCGACTTCTGAGAAAATTGTCATTGTTGGCGGAGGTTTATCGGGGCTCTGTTGTGCATACAGGATTGCTAAAAAACGCCCAGATGTGCACGTTTTCCTCGTTGAAAAAGCACCTCATTTGGGCGGAGTCATCTCGACATGGAAAAGCGGAGAATGGGTCTGTGATTTAGCGGTGAACGCAACCCGGCCTCATCCTGCTTTTTGGCGACTTGTTGCGGATTTGGGGCTTTCATCGCAGTTCCATGCATCTCGTAGCAGAGCAAAATCAAGATGGATATTACTCAATGGCAAAAAACACCGCCTTTCTTTTCTCTCCTTGTTCAAGATTGGTGCTTTGAAACTTCGAAAGGGCATCAAAGTAGCTCGTCATGGCGGTGCCAGTGTTTCTCAACTTCTTCCTCATCGGAAGATTGCGGATGCGATGACGCTTGGAATTGTCAACGACACTTCACAGAATGTAGACGCAGATTTTTTGATGCCTGCAATGACCCGTTTTGGAGACCAACCTCCAATGAAAGCATCGCTTTTGAAGAAAAAAATCAATCGCTCATACCCGCTTTTTACTCCCAAAACAGGTACGGTTGCATCATTGGATGGAGGAATGCAGACGCTTGTCGATGCTTTAGAGCAGCAACTTGAGTCGATGGACAATGTCTCAATGACAACTGGGCAAGAGATAGAGTCCCCACAAGCTGCAGCAGACATGTTTGATGTTCCGTTGTATTCGGTTATTTGGTCTGCTCCGGGGATGATTGGAAAGCATGAATCCACAGAATTGAGTGTCTTTGCAGTCGGTTATCGAGAGGCAGATGTAGCGAAGATTCCTTATGGATACGGTACTCTAATTCCAGATCCGTCAGTTCCGTTCAGTGGCATTCTTCATGAGAGTGATTTGCACCACTCTCAACGTGCTCCTGAGGGTCATCGCTTGTTTCGAATAATGGCTCCACACTCTCGATGGGACGGCGATGAATCAAAGATTCGTGACGCACTCAAACACCATCTCGGTGACTGTGAACCTGTTCTTTTCGAGAACTTAGGCAAGCGAAAAATACCTTGCTATCCTCCTGGATATATGCAGAATGTCGCAAAGCAACAGTTCGAATTCAACTGTGTTGGCTGGGGTGTAAGCGGCGTTTCAATCACGCATGTGGTCGATGAGGCTGAACGAATCTGTGAGAAATTTTAGGCGGTTGCAGGGTTCTCAAATCGTTCAGCAATCAGTTGACTCAAACCTTTTACCCACTCTTCATCGTCGTTGAGGCATTTGATGACAGTGAGTTCTTCTCCTCCACATTCAGCAAAATGTTCACGGATTCCAATGTCAAGTTCTTCAAGTGTTTCAAGACCATCTGCTAGGAATGCAGGAGCGACAATTGCGAGTTTCTTAATCCCCCTTTTTGCAAGTTCTTCGACTTTGTTCATGGTTGATGGCTCAAGCCATTTGACAGGACCTATTCTGCTTTGGAAACTGATTGACCACTGCTCTGGTTTCAATCCGAGAAGACCTACAACGGTATGTGTAGTTTCCATGCAATGGTGACCGTAACAGAGTTGATTCGCATCCGATTTTACTGAACAGCAATCGTTGATTTTCTGACAGTGGTTTTTGGATGAATCGATTCTTTTTACATGCGATACAGGCAATCCGTGATAGGAAAACAGGAGATGTGTGTCCTTGTCAAGATGCTTCTCAATCGATTTGGTCAACGGAACGACGTATTCTTCCTTGGTTTCAAAGTGTCCCATTTCAAGAATTTGTGGGCTCCATTCCATTTTCTTCAGTTGTTTGTAAGCATGTTTCAAGGCCGACTCGGTGGTAGCCTGCGCATAATGAGGGAACATGGGCAGCAAGAGTAAATCTTCAACGCCTTTTGAGCGTAATTTTTCCAGCCCCGACAGGATGCTTGGGTTGCCGTATCGCATTGCAAACTCAACATCCATGTCGTCCATCATATCATCGAGTGAATCGGTAATTCGATGGGAATAAACACGCAATGGAGAGCCTTCTTCCATCCATATTTTTTGG
>JASLVU010000086.1 GCA_030741225.1 Candidatus Poseidoniaceae archaeon
GTTGCTTGAGCGAAACGCCCAAGACGGCGACCGATTGCTTGGCGCATTCAACCAGCCGATGACTCACTGGTTGGATTTCTTCTGCTACACCATGTTTGTCGACCGTGATGGGAAATTCCAACTCGGAATGCTCTCAACATCAGCTTTCAAACCACTGGCTGCATCCATGGGTCCAATGCTCAAGGAAGAATCGTTCCACCTTGGAACCGGTTCAAACGGACTACGACGTGTAATCAAGGCTGGAGTTATCCCTCTAGATCTTCTTCAGCGCTACTTCAACAAGTGGGTCTCAACCGCTCACGACCTGTTTGGTGTCGATGCATCATCATCTGCTCACTGGTCGTATGTTTGGGGTGTTAAGGGACGCTGGGATGAGCGAAAGAAGCTCGAAGCAGGAATTGATGTTGACAAAGAAACACTCAACGAAGAGGCTCGCGGTCACTACCACGACGAAATTGTAACCGAAGTCCGCAAACTCAACGGATACTTGCCAGAGGGAAGTCCTCAGTTGATTGTTCCTCATGAAAACTTTAACCGAGCAATTGGTGCTTTCAAGCGACAAAAGTACACCATTGAAGGAACACTGTTCGAAGGCTCTGATGAAGAATGGGACGCATACTTGCAAGCCTCTCTTCCGTCCGATGAAGACGAAGCATTGCTCAAGGAACTGTTCAAGCAAGAATGGGTGGCGAACAAACCAATGTCTGCTCGACAAATAGCATCTGGCATCGGTGCCAATGCTTGAGCATCTCGTCTTGGAGGGTTGTTATGATCCCAGTTTCGTTGTACGGTATTGATGTGGAATTGTGCGAGCAATTTTACGAGAAGTTACCAGAATTGGTTGCAGACTCTGTCGATGATGAAGCGTATGCAAATGCCCTTTTCTCGATTGAAAGCGAGGCTTCTATTGAACACATACGAGTTGCAGATGAGTGGGCAAGCAACAGTCCGTTTGTTTGGCCTGAGGACATCACAAACGAAGTCGAAATGACGCTTCGTACTGTAAACTATCCTGACGTCTCACTGCTGGAACATCTCATGACGCTAGACAATGTCGATGCTGCTCGAGTCTCGGCGTGGATGCATTTCTCCACAAATCTGTTCCCGCTCTACACCCAAGCAGCCTGTGATACGCTCACTCGCATGGGAGTTCCTACACCGTTTCACCCCAACGATATTGCAAGTTATGGCCTGTATGTTTCTCGAATTGAAGGTCTCAAAATGTACGCTCCTGCAGCAGGTCTACCTGAAATTGGTCTGCCTCGTTCTCGAATGCTCCAACTTGGATTGGAGCGGTTTGCATGAAGCATGTTTTGATTCACATCAAACTACTCATTGTCGTGATTATTTGGGGAATTGGTTGGCCTGCGGGTCGAGTTATTGCTCAAGATATTGCTCCATTTGCCGCATCCTGGATACGCTATGTCATCGCAGCAGCTTTGTTCCTCATCTATTTGCGAATGTCAAATCAATGGATGATTCCTACGCGATTTGAATGGAAAAGGATCGCTTGGATTGGGTTCTTCTCGACCTGTTTGTATCAAGCTTTTTTCATGGTTGGAATGAAGTATACAGCAGCAGGCGACGCCTCGTTGATGATTACTTTCAATCCCTTTTTCACCGCATTACTTGCCATTTTTTTCCTCAAAGAAGCAATGCATTGGAGATTGGGAGTTGGAATTTCGCTCGGGCTTGCAGGAGTTACGGTTCTGTTTCTGTATTCACCGAATGTAGATATCCCGTTCTTTGAACGTGCTCTTGGAGATATTCTCATTGCTGGAGCAGCTTTTGCATGGGCTTGCAATACGATTCAGATGAAGATTGCAATGACAGAACCTGCAATTGATTCGAATCGCTGTCTTTCTCCATTACAACTCACCGTATGGTCGTCAGTCATCGGTTTAGCGATGCTCACTCCAATAATGGCTGTTGAGACATGGAAGGTTGGCATCCCAGACCCTTCGACCAACGGGTGGATTGCCATGGTGTTTTTGGCCGTCTTTTCAACGGTCATCTCGTACGTATGGTTTGCTGATGGGATACTTACAATTGGTGCTGGAAAGAGTGCATTGTACGTGTATTTGACTCCAATCTTTGGCATACTGAGCGGATATATTTTGCTCGGTGAAAAATTGGGCCCGTCGTTAATTGTTGCTTTCGTCTTAATCGTGGGTGGTGTTGCACTGGCTCAGACAAAGCAAGATGATGTCAAGCAATCATCATGAAGTCTCTACCCTTGGGGTGTTCATGGAGATTCGTTGTGTTGCGGTAATCGGTGCAGGAACAATGGGGGCAGGTATTGCTCAAGTTTGTGCTCAAAGCGGTTGGAAAACAAACCTGTTTGATGCTTTTCCGGAGGGCCTTGAGCGCGGAATGCAGCGTATAGATGCCTTTTGGGACAAAGGTATTGCGCGTGGCAAAACAACAGCACAACAAAAAGAACTGTGGCAAGCCAATCTCAACACGTTCTCAGACATGGCAGAAGCAGTTGCTGGAGCGGACTTAGTCATCGAAGCAGTACCCGAAATTCCGGACCTCAAACATTCCATCTTTTCTGAATTGGACCGACTCGCTCCTGAACATGCAGTACTCGGGACCAACACATCTTCACTCTCTATCGCCGATATTGCTGCTGCAACGACTCGCCCCGAAAGAGTCATTGGGATGCATTTTTTTAATCCAGTTCCAATCATGAAACTTCTCGAATTGGTTCGCCACGATAGCACCAGTCAGCACACCATTGAAGTAGCCCAAGCTGCAGGTGATGCGATGGGAAAAACCACAATTTTGGTCAAGGATATTCCTGGCTTTGCGACCAGTCGACTCGGCGTTGTTCTTGGAAACGAAGCAATACGCATGCTTGCTGACGGTGTAGCCAGTGCAAAGGATATCGATACTGCAATGGTTCTGGGTTACAAGCATCCGATGGGTCCCCTTGCACTCACCGATTTGGTAGGACTCGATGTTCGTCGTGACATCTTGAAAAATCTTCAATCATCTTTCAATGATGATGCATATGCACCTCATCCCTTGTTGGAGAAGTTGGTTGCAGAGGGTCGTCTTGGGAAAAAATCTGGTAAGGGTATCTACGACTGGTCAAGTGGTACTGCTGAAGAATCCGAATTGCCGAAGTGACCGTTCCACGGCAAAGATTGTATTGGCAGATGGTGCCATTACTTTTTACGAAACACAGGTTTTCGCTTCTCAAGGAATGCATGCACACCTTCTTTGAATTCCTCGGTCGTTCCAGCCGCCTCAATAAGTGTGCGCTCATGGTCCAAATGTGTTTCAAAGTCTTGAGCAGATTGAACATGGAGGAGATGTTTTGTTGCTTCTTTGGTGTGACTTCCCCATTGACTCCATCGTTGCGCCATGCTCGAAGCAGAGTCTATGAGTTGACTTTCATCAACAAGTGCATCAAGAACACCAAGCGATGCACATTGTTCAGCATTCCAAATTTCATTTTCAAGGAAGAACCGCCGACTGGTTTGTTCACCGACGAGTCGAGGAAGCAGCCACGTTGTTCCTCCGTCTGGAGACAGTCCCATACCTGCATAGGATGCTGCCATCTTGCAGTTTTGTGAACCAATACGCGCATCACAAGCAAGTGCAAGGCCAAGTCCACCACCAGCACATGCGCCGTTTATTGCAGCAATTACGATGGTTGACGATTGTCTCATTCTCACCAGTAACGGGTGGAGAACTCCGGTAAGGTCTCGAATGAGTTGAGGTGAATCGTTCTCTTCAATTGATTGTAAGAAGGCATTGATATCTGCACCTGCTGAGAAGAACTTTCCTTCACCAGTAAGTACCACAGCATGGACATCTTTGTTGGTCAGCGCTTTATCGATCGCTTCAGCAATTTGTGGCAAGAACGCTCTTGAGAAGGATTGCGTTGCCGATTGGCCTGAAAAGCGAATCAAGCATACTCCATTTCCGAGGTCGCTGGATGAAACACTCATTCGTTCACCTCAAAGTTTCAGATTGACATTCTTGACCTTGGTATAGAAACGCATTGCATCCTGGCTTTGTTCAACGCCGATACCCGATTGCTTCCAACCTGTGAATGCAGTTTGAGGGAATGTGATTGGGTATTCGTTGATTGAAACCATACCGCTTTCGACTTCACGAGCCATGGTATGAGCCCGACTGAGGTTTTGAGTCCAAATTCCGTTTAGTAATCCAAACGGGGAGTCATTGGCCAGTTCAAGAGCCTCGGAGTCTTCACTGAATTTTGTGACCGAGAGAACAGGGCCAAACAATTCCTCATTGAACAACAAATTATCACTGTCTACGCCGGTAACAACGGTCGCTTCCATGAATGCACCTTCACCTTCGATGATGTTTCCACCGCAAACGACTTCTCCACCCATTGCAAGTCCTGCTTGGAGTTTTTCCATTACTTCAGCACGATGCTGTTGATGGACAAGGCTACCGATTCGTACACCTTCAGACATTCCGGGGCCAACTTTCCACTTGCCTACTTCTGCTACGACTGCTTCAACGAGTTCGTCATGAACATCTTCATGGACGATGAGACGAGAACCTGCCCAGCACATTTGTCCAGCATTCATGAAAATCCCAAAGCAGATGGCTTTTGCTGCATAGCGAAGATTTGCATCGGGGAACACAATGTTTGCACCTTTTCCACCCAGTTCAAGTGTGACGGGAGTGAGGTTTTCACTGGCTTTGGCCATGACAGTTTGTCCAGTAGGGACGCCACCGGTCAGTACGATTCCATCGACACCTTTGTGTCCAGCAAGTGCATCACCAATCAATCCGCCTGAGCCGGTGATAACTTGCAAAACCCCAGGGGGCAGTCCTACTTCCGCCTCTTCCATTGCTCTAGCCCAAGCCAAAAGTGAAAGCGGTGTCCAAGAAGCAGGTTTGGCAATAACTGTACATCCAGCAGCGAGAGCAGGAGCAATTGACCGAAGTGCAAGTTGAAGTGGGAAATTCCAAGGTACGATATGAACGGTGACCCCAAGGGGTTGTCGCAGTGTGTAGTTCAGTCTGTTTCCAGGAACTGGAATAGTACTGCCCTCTATTTTGTCAGATAATCCTGCGAAGTATTCCAGTGTCCATGCACCGTATCGAATCTCGGACAGTGCTTCACGGAATGTCTTTCCGTTGTTGCTCGATTCAATGGCCGCAAGTTCCTTTGCTTTTGCGTAAGTTGCTTGTGCCATCTTGTTGAGGATTCGACCTCTTTGGGCCGGGTCCATTGCTTTCCATGAAGCATCTTCAAAGGCAGCCCGAGACGCATCTACGCATCGATGAACATCAGCTAAAGTTGCTTTGGGGGTTGTAGCAATCACTTCACTCGTAGCAGGATTAAGAATCTCTGCGGTTGCACCATCTTCTGCATCGCACCATTCACCAGCAATCGACATTTGTTCTGCGCTCATGAACCGCTCCAAGTGCTGTCCCCTCAAAGGTATTCGCTTGCAAAGACTTCATCGGAAAGAACCCGAATGCACCAACAAATGAGAAAAGACTCTTGAAGCAGAATCGATGTGGTTTGAATATGGCTCGAGAGATTGGTTTAGCAGATGCTGCTGCTCGAACCATTGCGGATAGAGCACCGCGTTTGCTTGTCATTGCTGGAGCAACCGGTACCGGTAAGTCAACCGCTTCTGTTCAACTGGCTGCTGAGAGTAACTTTTCGCGCCTTTTGTCAACCGATGCGATTCGAGAAATTATGCGTTCTTGCGATGAAGAACGCAGCCAACCTGCATTGCATCGTTCATCCTTTTCACGTGGAGATTCTGGAGAACCTGTCATCGATTGGCTCGAAACCTGTCAAGCAGTTGAAACCGGAATCGTAGCGACGATTGACCGTGCTCGTCGCGAAGGTATCGACCTGCTCATAGAAGGTGTCCACATCAATCCTAGCGAACGCCTGTTGCGAAGTTGGCGTGATGCAGGTGGCATTGCTCTTGGCTTGGTGATGGCGGTTGGTGAAGAAGACCGTCATCGGTCGATGATTCGTTCTCGCGATGCTCACTCTTTCCGTCGAGCAGACCGTTACTTGGCTGCATTTCCACGAATTCGCTCCATTCAGGATGGACTTGTAGAACGAGCGAAAATAGCTTCATGGCCGGTGGTTGATTTGTCACGGGTCAGTAAAGATACAGACCGGATAAAGCATCTGATGGATTTGGCTTGGAACGAACACACTCAGCGTCGTTAACCGTGCGTCACTTCAAACGAAATCGGAATTGTTAGCATCGCTGAACCGTCAGATATTCCCAGTTCGGCATCAAATTGAAGGGTTGTTGCTGAAGTTTCATTGACTTGCATATCGATGAGTTTGATCTCAATACCTCGTAACTCTCCATGATAGAGTATGTCGTCGTGGACACTTTGGAAAGCAATTTCGCCCGACTCCAGCGGTTCCATGCCACCGTTAATCCATTGTTGAGTACGTGCCTCAGTAAGTTCAGGTACAGCACTAACGACTTCAGTTGAAGTCACTAAAACGCCGTCTGATGCAGTATCGTGTGGCATGGTTAAGCCAGCTACCTTGACACCAAAAATCGCCATAGATAGCAGCGACATAAGCAGCACAACACCGGTGGCTAGGAGCATTTGTCCTGCGTCTCGGTCTTGATGATGATTTGACATTGAATGGTCACGCATCAGTTCCCACCCCCTCGACTCCAAACATCAAGCGTAACGGTCCAAGAATTGCTCCCTATGGCAAGAAGATGATGGACAGTAACGGTTTCACCGTTGGGTGAGCCGGTATTTCCATACGGTGCAGCAGAACCGCTGTTTTGAGCCAGCCAGCAGTTCGCTTCATTGCCAGCCGAGATTGAATTTTGAAGCAAGAAACATGCTTCATCAAGTTCTCCATTCTCCAGCAATTCACTCAACCGGTTTTCACCAGAAACTTCAGCCTCGAGTCCGATTCCGTATCGAAAAGCGTCGTCGCCAGCAAGTTCCAAGGCAGCATCATGTGCAACAGACGGAGCATCAGGAACCTGTATTCGAATCAAGAAGGTTGCTGACATGAAGAACAGCCAAAACAGCGTCAACATCTCAAGGATGTGAACTTGAGCATCATCATCACTACGCATTCAATCACCCTGGGAATATCGGTGATGGCACAAAGGTACCGGTTGATGGATTGAGTCCAGGAACCTCTGTAACCCCAATCAAGTTCGGGGTGAACGCTAACAGGTTAAACACAAACAAGGAGACCACAATCATCATTCCTGAATGCTTGAAACCAGTAGAGAAGCGACCGGTCGACATCAATCCTGCCATGGTGCCGTTACCGACTGCTTGCATGGT
>JASLVU010000087.1 GCA_030741225.1 Candidatus Poseidoniaceae archaeon
CATGTTGCTTTGTGATTCAGGGAACCAAGTACCACCCATTCGCCCATTCCAACCAAATCCTTCCATCGAGGCATCGGTTCTGTTTAACGAACTGGATAGCAATGTTTTCAGGTATTCAAGAGCAAGAAGCATTCGGGGTCCTGCCCGGTCTTCAGCGCCCGCAGCACGTGCTTCGGCTGCTCGACCATCACTGCCTTTGAAACCCAGCCTTCCACCAAGACCAGCATCTGGATTGACAACGATTCCAATGCGCATGGTTGCCCGATAGGTTTCTCCTTCAAGAATACCTGCATCGCATACTTCGCAACGATGACATGAAAAAAGCGCTGCATTTGGACAGTTCATGGAGGAGAGTTTTCGCCGTCAAATTGCAATAGGCTCGGCCGTTGGATTCTCCTTTTTGTGGATTGCTGCGGGCTATTTTACATGGATTCTCAACGGTTGCAAGGCGTACATGCCGTTCATCTCCGATTTCCATTTGTATTCGCCAGGTGACTTTCTTTTTACAACGGGTACATTCGTTTCAGGTTTTCTGGTGTTCTGGGTCATCATGGAAGTCCATTCCATGAACATGAAGAGAATCTCAATTGGACAGCACCATTCCTTCTGGCATGGAGTGAATCATCTCGCGGTTTTTCCAGGGCTGATAGGTGCCTTTTCATGTATTCGAATCGGTAGTGCTCCATGGGATACCGATGGACCCATGCATGGACATTATGCCTTCGATATTTTCACCTTTGGAGTCTATTGGTGTTTGTTGATCTCCGCAGTTACCATTCGGATTTGGTGGAACCACGACCGTTTTCGAACCGTACTCGGATTGCGTTTGTTTTCAGCAATTACTGCTTTTGTGGGCTTGTATCAGATGATTTCGGCTCAATCAACGGTATGGACTTCAACATTTGATTGGGAGGCCTATAACGCTCTCACAACGGATATGATGTCTTTCTGTACCAGTTCTCCGTATCCTGAGCTCAATGTTTCGGCAGTATGGGAATACATTTTGGTTCTCGGGATTCTAGGAACCATCCTTTCGTTTTGGCCAGAAGTTCATTTCTTTGATAGTATTGAAAGTGAAGAGGAATAATTCAGCATTCAAAGCAAGTATTCATGTGCTTTCTATGCTAACGATTACACATGAACAGAAGGCAGAAAGAAGTTCCTACTTTGGAAGATGCTCTTGCCAAAGGTTTCGCAGTCATGCAAGGAGAGGAGGAAGAGCCATCCAAAACCCCTCCTCTTTCGAACCAAGAGTCCGAAGATTCTGTTGAAACTGCTCCGCAGTCGAAACCGGATTATCGCCCTCCAACTCAAGCGGTTGAACATCGTACAACTTTTACTGTGGGACCGTCATCAAATCCTCAGAATGGAGACGACAAATCCACAAAGCAGGAAAGTAATGCCACTGAAGTGTTGGAGAAACCGAGTTCAACAATTGGTGATGATTTTGATGTTGAATGGTAATGTCTGATACAGGTACTTATCAGTAAATACCTTCACCGGCCAATATGGAAGTTACACGCAGTTTCGTAAGGACCTTCATTTTCATCTTCGGAAATTTAGTTCTCGTCTCGTATGTTTACGGTCTCTCTCACGCACCTGACAAGAATGCATTGTGGGGCGGAATACCTTGGTCACAAGCCAAATTTATTGTTCCATTCATGTTCTTAGCAGCTTTTGGTTTCTTGATGTACTGGTGGATAATTCTCTACCAAAATGATGCATCAGCGATGGAGTCCCTACGATGGCCATGGGGAGAATCCGATGGTGGGGGAGGAGCGCGTTTACTCCTCGCCTTTGCATTGCTGGTCATCCCTTCAGCCCTATGGTTAGAGGCAACCATATTCCATATCGAGAACGATTATGCTTGGACCCCATTTTTGGTCGTTGGTGTGTTGATGCTTGCATCCATAGGAAATATCTTGATGGGGCTTCTCGCGTATTCTGCGTATGTTGATGAAGTTCCAGGGGGTGGAAAGATGCTTTTAGGCTCGGTATTCTTGGGTATACAATGTATTTTATTCGATGGAATTTACTGGAATTTGAAGTTCCCTTGGTGAGATAATACTCTAAACACCACCGCTTTGTCTATTTTGGGTGATGGTTTGATGAAGGGAGCACAACCCCGTAGGGGTTGTAGGAGCACACAGTATGTCACTGATTCACGTCACTTTACCTGATGGTACGGTTAACGAATATGCCGCTGGAATCACCTGCGCAGAAGTCATAACCGATGCGTTAGGGCGCAAACACGGTTGTCTAGCGGCTCGTGTAAACGGGGAGGAGTGTGACCTTTCTCGGATTCTTGATACCGATTGTTCGGTTGAAGGAATATTGACCGAGTCAAATGAAGGAATGTATATTCTACGACACAGTGCTGCGCATCTTCTTGCACAAGCCGTTACGTCGATTTATCCGGACGCTAAACCGACTATTGGCCCACCTATCGATCGTGGATTTTATTACGATTTTGCAATGGAACCAATATCTGAATCCGACCTCAAACCTATTCAAAAAAAGATGCAGGAACTTGCAAGGAAAAATTTCACTGTTGAGCGCATTGAATTGAGTGATGAAGAGTTGCAATCACACTTCATACACAACCCGTACAAACTTGAAATTATTAACGACAAGATCGAGGAGGGAAGTGGTTCAACAATTTACAAGCAGGATGATTGGTATGATTTGTGCCTTGGACCTCACGTTCCTAACACTTCACGACTGATGAATGTGAAACTGACCAGCATCTCATCAGCATACTGGAGAGGCGACCAAGACCGAGAACAATTGGTTCGAATTTATGGAATTGTTGAACCCAGTAAAGAGGCATTAAGGGCAACGATTACCCGCCTTGAAGAGGCCAAGAAGCGAGATCATCGCAAACTTGGGAAGGACTTGCAATTGTTTCACATCGATGAAGAAGTTGGTCAAGGCTTGATTCTTTGGACTCCACGGGGTGCTATCGTACGTCAAGAATTGCAAGATTTCATCTCCTCTCATTTACGCCGTCAAGGCTATTCTCAAGTTTTTACTCCTCATGTTGGTAAACTCGACTTGTATCGAACATCAGGTCACTTTCCATACTACCAAGATTCGCAGTATCCACCCCTAGTGGAACGTGAATTGATGAAGAAACTTGCCGATGAGGGTTGCACTTGTGGAGATTTATCCAACATGATGAAGACCGGAGACATTGATGGCTACATGCTCAAACCAATGAATTGCCCACACCATGTCAAAATCTACGCATCTCAAATGCGTTCGTACAGAGACTTACCGCTGCGTTTGGCTGAGTTTGGCACCGTTTACCGGTGGGAGCAATCTGGAGAAATTTCTGGTTTGACCCGAGTACGTGGTTTCACTCAAGACGATGCTCACCTTTTCGTAACTGAAGACCAAATTGGTGACGAGGTTCTCGGCTGTATCGAATTGGTCCAAATCATATTTGAAAAACTTGGAATGGAAGATTATCGGGTTCGAGTAGGTTTACGAGATTTGGATTCTGACAAGTATGTAGGGGAGCCTGAACGTTGGGATAAAGCCGAGGATGCGTGCCGTGCAGCGGCTCAATCACTTGGAGTACAATGGTCAGAAGAACAAGGTGAAGCTGCTTTCTACGGTCCAAAAATTGACTTTGTCGTGAAAGATGTTCTTGGACGAGAATGGCAACTTGGCACTGTACAAGTAGATTATAATCTTCCAGAACGATTTGGCTTAGAGTACAAAGGCAGTGACGGAGAAATCCATCGGCCGGTCATGATTCATCGAGCACCATTTGGTTCAATGGAACGTTTCTGTGGCGTACTTATCGAACACTTTGCGGGGAAGTTCCCAACCTGGCTAACGCCTACACAATGCCACATCATCACCATTTCACAAAAGCATTCAGCGTACGCAGAAGAAGTTGCACAACTGCTTCGTGAAAATGATATTCGCGTTGCTGTTGATGATGGTGATGATACGATTGGAAAGAAAATCCGAACCCATCGTAAGATGCAACCCGCTTACATGGTAATCTTGGGTGATGGTGAGATTGATTCTCGCAGTGTTAGTTTGCGTGCCAGAAACGGCGACCAAGTGAGCGGTATTCCTCTTGAATCCTTTATTGCTGACTTGCGCAAAGAAATTCTAGATAAGGTGACGCAACCATCTCTTGTTGTCCCAAATGATGAATGAGGAATAACGATGTCCGCTCCGAATATTATTAACGGATTTAGTTGGGCTGCAGTGGTCCCTTTTCTGTTAGCAGCAGCCACAGCATGGTTGTTCTGGACCCGGGTTGTTCCTCGGCAACTGCGAGGCCTACAGGTTGCTTTTCAAACCGGTGAGAAGCGCTACGAAGTTCACCAAATAACTCGAACAACTCAGGATGCGCGTGAACTGCTTTCTTCAAAGGGGACTGTCTTTGGTGTCGCATCGTACATCCTAGCATTGGTCGGTGCTTTGTTGCTGTTTTTCGAATTCATAATGATTCGAATGGAATATTCTGAAGGTTTCCATACGCCTTCGTTGAGTATCGCCTTGATTTTCATCGCCTTCCCTGCTCTAATTTCATCGGGAACTTCGCTTGGAGCGCAAGTTATCAAACCAATCGGACAAGATCGTGCATCTCTACAAGAGTCAAGCGTGTGGCGCAGTTACACCTATGTCTTACTCGCAGTTTTGTGGCTTGCAGTAGTTTTTGCAATATACCTTCTTTTGGATGTTGCAGGAGTGCCTGCTTCACGTCGATTTAGCATTGCTGCCTTTGCCGTTTTCGCTCCATCTATTCTTGCTTATGGGCGTATTTTAGGCTCCTCGTGGCAAGCGTTACGACAATCATCTCGCCAAATTGCGAAAGGCGAACCCTCACCTTTCCACAATCATGTGCCTAGCGCAAAACAGCAAGCTATCGCACAAATTGTTAATTTCAACCTCGTTGCGATGCCGTATGTCGCGCTTAACACCCTGGTTTCACTGCTGTTTTTGTTGTACGACCCAACGATCCTCACCCACTCCGACAGAGTTCTGGAATTGCCTGAATATCGTGAGCAAACGACTTTTATGGAGGAAGGTGGGATTTTAGGATTCCTGCTCATAGAACTCTTTTCCTTTATTCCTCAATCTGGAATACGCGTACCTATCGTCTCGTTTATTCTCCTGTTTCTTTTGTTGAACGTTGCGTTAATCGGTTTCCTGTTCGTCTATGAAGTGGCTCGGATATTGTTCTTGGATGTCCAAGATGTCTCCGGTAAAGGTGGGATTAAATTGGCAGACAGTCGCCTTCTCCGTGCCGAGCCAACCCAACAAGCCAAAGTTCTCAACTTTTGTTTTACTGGTTTTGCAGGTCAATCAATGCTCCTGCTAGCATTAGCCATGATTACCTTCTGGGATTCCAGTTTCCTACCTCAAGGCGCAGAATGTGGTGATTGGGAAAACACAGTATGTTCAGTGATGGAAAAAGATTCGCTTGAAGAACTGACTTGGATGCTAGCATCTGGTGGTCAAATTGCTTTCCTGGCAATATGGGTGAAGTCTCGGCGTATTGGGCTGAAACTTGAAGACATCACTTTTGACGCTGCTGTCGGTGAAAATCGCGCTCGATTGTCCGAAATGTCGGACATGATTTATCTCAAGCAAAAACCGTTCACTGAATTGATTTCCAAAGACCAATGGTCTCAAGCATTGATTCGACTGGATAAAATCACAGAAGGGCATGGAGAGCAGTTGGAGGGTCTCAATCTCGCTCGTAAAACAGATGCTATGATGGAACTGTATGCTGGACTTGGCAGATGGAATGAGGCTGAACAAGAGGCCGTATCTCTGCTGGCATTAAGAGGAGGTCGTGAAGCACAAGTCGCTCGACTTATTCTCACTGCAGCCAGCCTTGCGCAACGTGATTATGCAGAAGCAAAGCCAAGGTTGGACCTGTTGAATGCAGATGATATCGAATCTGCACGGCTGCAATGGGCTGCCTCATTGTTTAATCCGAAGTATCGGAAATTGAGTCCAGAATTCAAGGCTCTCATTTCCATTGATTCACTGATGAAGCGTAACATCGATTTGGTTCAACGATTTAAGAACGGAACTCCGCATAGTGATTTGAAGTATTTGGATACTCCAGCAGGCCGATTGTTCCTATTGGGCGATCTTGCACGACTCCGTCTTGCTGGAATGCCAGATAAAGGACTGAACTTGATTGAGGCGTTCATTAAAGAATACAATATCACGGATTGGCCTCATGGAGATGTCGTTCGTTCGTTGTTGCATATGGATGCCGGCAGAATAAACACGGGCATTACTATGGCCGAAAAATTAGCAGCAGAACATCCACGACACCCGCATGTACGGAACTTGATTGGAGAGCTTGCACGAGGTGGTTATCTTGACATGCTACCATCAGAGCCGACTCCGATTGAATGGTTGAACGATTCAGGTCTTGACTGGCTTGATGGATGGGTTCGAAAACACGTCGTAGCACCGCCCCCTACTTTCGGAAAGAAGCCGCTCATTCGCCATACATGGAACTCGAATGGTTGGTCTGCAATGAACGGTTCTGGCAGTCTCGATGAGGCAATTCGAAAGAAGTCAAACGGTTGGAAAGTGATTCAAAAAGTTTGGCCAAACGGCTTACCCATGTGTCTCCATGTCCATTTGTTTGGCATCATTGTCACCGTTTCAGGAATGCCGGTCGATTTGGGATTCCCAGGAAACCTCGACCTCAAAACCATTGAGAAGAAAGGCCTTCTCGAAATTTAAATTCGTCTTCGAATCTTTTCCATTGAAGCGTCTGCATTGGATAATTCCTTCAAACAGTCTTCAATTCGTCCTGCAGCTAATGCTTCTCCAGCCAATGCAATGGATTGCTCACACGAATGCCTGTTCGGGTCTTCTACAGAAATCCCGTTTGTGTCGCATTGATTGCGGAGAGTTTGCCACTGTTCAACGACAAAGTCGTACAGTTCCAGTGCTTCTTCGGTTGCTACGCCTTCACTGTCAAGGTCGGAGGTCAATTTTTCAAGCAATGAATTTGCCTGACTCCACTGCTTCTCATCAGCGTGCTTTTCAATGTCCAACAACCGTTGTTCCCATTCGTCTTTGTCATCACGATCTTTGTATTGCTTGACCAGTTTCTTACGTTGCTTGAGTGCTCGTCGAACATTATCCATCGCAGCACGTTCTGCTTCTATTGAGCGCACGACTCCATCTGCCAACCCGATGGCCTGACTCGGACTACCTGCTTCAATAGCCTGTTCAGCATGCTCAAGCCGGACTTGCATTT
>JASLVU010000088.1 GCA_030741225.1 Candidatus Poseidoniaceae archaeon
CACGAGATTCGTTTGAACCAAATCATGACCGATGGAATCAAAGATTTGCCGGGAGTTGATATTATTGGCCCAGAAAATCCCAAACTTCGTGGAGGAATCTGCTCAATACTCATGAACGATCTCCCGGCACACGATATCGCACTGCTACTGGACGAAGCCGCTGGAGTAATGGTTCGAAGTGGCCAGCACTGTGTTCATTCATGGTTCAATTCCAGGGGCTATGACAACGGTTCACTTCGTGCATCAGCCTATCTTTACAATACCGAGGATGAAGCACGGTTGTTTGCAGAGACTTTTGCAGAAGCTGTGCATGCCTTTAGTGCGTGATGAGGTGCGAGCGTGGAGGAAATTGCAGAACAAAATTCTGGTGATTTAGAAACCGATGAGGTCTTTATTGCTGAATTTTCGAGTTCCGATGATGAAAACTTTGCATTCGCTCAACGATTCATCGCAGTTTGTGTCGGAATTCTGATTGTGTGTTCAATGGTTTACCTCGGTTCTATTTTGATTGGAAATGACGGTTTGGTCTCATACAGACCCAGCGCTCAAGCACTCGAGTCTCAGGAGATATACTCCCAACTCATTGATTTTGATGGAGTAAGTTTAGACGGAAGTGGTGTTACTGTATGCATTGTTGACTCAGGAATCACTGCGGAACATCAAGACTTGAAACCCGGAACAGTCTCCAAATGGATAGACTTTGTCGACAATAGAGAGAATCCATACGATGACCACGGACATGGAACAAGCATGGCTGGAATATTGGTTACCGATGGGTGGATGAAAGGAATTGCTCCGAAGGTAGAACTTCTTGTTGCAAAAGCGCTTTCAAGTAATGGATCTGGTGATGAACAAGATGTTGCAGATGCGATTGATTGGTGCGTAAACAACGATGCTGATATCATCTCCCTCTCATTAGGTGGAGCACCTGATTTGTTGCCGTTTAACATTGGCTCAAACCGTGGCTCAGATGAAGCTTCATCTGATGCAATCGACCAAGGCGTCATTGTCATCGCCGCTGCAGGAAACGATGGAGGTGACAACGATGATGGAGATGTGTCAAGTCCTTGCAGTGAACGTTTGGTCATCTGTGTTGGAGGAGTTCAACAGAACGGAGAACATTGGTACGGTTCATCGACTGGAGACAACAACGGTCGATTGTTCCCCGTCTTGTTGCCTCGAGCAGATCCTCACAAGAAGCCTGAACTGGTAGCCCCTGCACAGAATGTGCCTGTCATTAACAATGAAGGAACCTGGTCGGTGGTCGATGGAACCAGTGCCGCAACCGTATATGTGACTGGAGCAATTGCATTGCTTTTGCAAGAGAACCCCGTGCTGATGGAAGCAACCTCCTCAGTGAATTCCGAACAAATCAAAGATTGGATTGAGCAATCGGTTCAGCCTATGGATGGACAAGTTGGACATGATGATGACTACGGATACGGACTTTTGAAAATTCAAGCGCTTCTCGAACAAGCAGAATAAATCATTTGCGAAGAATCGCTACCAGTGTGCCTCCGAAAAGAGGCATGAATGCAACATGATGAGTTTGTGTTGTCTTTTGAATGAGTTGAATCCAATGGTTAAATCCATCCACAGTACGCATACCCTCGACATCTTCTTCATCAATATCCCCGAGCGGCATGTCAGGCTCTACAGTGAACAGGACACCGTTTGGAGAAAGGAATTTTAGAAGAGATTCAACATTGCGAGAGCGATTTACAGATGCTCCGTCAACGATTATAGCGTCGTGTTGTGGATTTATTGGAGGATTGCCCACTTCAATGCCAGAGGATGAGGCTGCAATCCAAGCATTCGATTCAGCAATGAGTGAGTCAATATTTCCTACGACAATCGTAGTATAATTTTCTGCATTGTGCCTCTGCATAAGCCTGCGAATAATAACTGCAAATTTCGCTCCATCTTCAACAATTTGATAGGAATTCGGATGTTGTCCATCTACTTGGAAAAGGTCGTAGATCCAAGCACTTCGGTGTCCAATTCCTGCTCCAACCTCTAAAATCGAATTGGGTTTTAGGCGTCCTAATGCGTCACGTAATCTGCGTAATATCGAAATGGACCAAGTTCCCAATCCCATGTGTTGCAATTGCGCACCTATATTCTTAGCAATTTCAGGCTCGTCTCGTGAGCGAGTTGAATCAGCGGAGAGCAAATGAGCAAGAACTGCTTCTTTGCTGGGTGCCGATTCAGCCCCATCCCCACCTGACATGTCTACCCCTTACAGCGAAACTCCTTCAACACTTGGTTGACTTTGAGCCGATGACTTCAAACGCAGATGTCTTAGCGGTTGAGCAGGGAGACCCATGGACACGCAAGGGGAAGGGGAAGATTTCATCGAAGAAGATGAAGTTTTGATGGAAAATGCTGTTCATTGTCCCGCATGTGATAAATTTACAGGACATCTTATTCTTAATGAAAAACCGAAGGGGGCCGGTATTGACTATTTGCTCAAATGCGATGATGGTGACTGCTCAAAAGTCCACACTGTTCACATTCGTCCACCGCCATTGGTTCGGATTCCGTTTGTACTCACTGAAGGTCCAACTTCAATAAGCAGAATCATTGAAATGGATTCGGATGAAATAATCGAACTTGAAGATGTCTTCCAAGAAGAAGAAAAATTGTGGTCTATTAACCAGATTGAACACATCGACGGGCGACTGGTGAAGTTCTGTGAAGCGGGCTCTATTGCTCGTGCTTCAGCACTTCGATGTGACATGGTACGAGTGAAGTTAACAATGACTCGTGGTGAAGATTCCACGGCAGATGTACTTGTGGTTCCTGCAGAGACAACCTACACTGCTGGACATTTGATTGACCTCGATGACCAAACATGGCGAATTCGAGCGATTCATACTGGCCGAGGTCGCACTCTTCGTGGGACCGTAGAAGCGCCTGACATCAAACGAATGTATTTGCACGAACCACCGAATCCAGAGCATTTCGCACCACGCACTCCTCGTGAACGAAGACAAGCATGGAAAGAAGGACGACTCGGATTTAACCCAAATCCAATCCTTCCAAAGGAAATCACCAAAAAAGGCGTCACTCCTTCGAATAAACGCAAGAAAAAGAAACCGAGAAAATAATCACGGCCGATTTGTCCACGGCATGAGAAATGCTTTGGCATATTGCGTACCTAGTGTTGGATTCTCTTGTAGACGACGAATACTGTATTCATACCACTTCTCTCCGTATGGAATGTAAACACGTGTTCTGTGACCAGCCTTTGCCAGTTTCCTACGTAGCGGACCTCTTACTCCCAGTAACATCTGAAATTCATAGCCTGGACCTTTTGCATCACGCTGTGGGCCTGAATTACTTCTTGGGTCTGGAATGTTCGGGCCCATACCAAATCCTTCGAGAGCTGCCTTCGCATGTTCAATAACTGGAATGTCATGACTTGCAATCGAGCAGTAAGAGCCGGCTTCAAGCATACGATCTATGCAAGCATTCGTCGAATCAACAATGTCTTGGTACGAAGTGTAAGCAATTTCTTCAGGCTCAAGATAAATGCCTTTGCAGATACGATAATCTGCTGCAGGACCAAGTTCAGTTTCCAGATAGTTAATATCGTCCAGGGTTCGAAATAATCGGCCTTGAAGGACTGTACCAACATTTGTTAGTCCAATTTTATGCAAGTCAAGTACAACTTGTATTGTGGCGGTAGTAACACGATGATCTTCCATGTCCAACCGTACGAACAGATCGTGCTCTGATGCCATTCGTACTAATTTTTCGATTTTTTTCATTCCTATTTTCTCGTCGATGAGTAAACCGAAGGCTGTCGGTTTAATCGAAAGATTTGCGTCCAACTTATGCTCCGATATAGCCGAAATAACATTCATGTATTCCCGCAAAAAGAAGTCAGCCTCTTCAATGGTCAAGATTTCCTCACCGAGTACGTCAATTGTAAAACACGCACCCTCTTTGGAAAGCCGCTTCATGATTTGGACTGCATTTTCCAATTTGGGTCCCGCAACATACCTTCGTGAGACCCATCGAACGAACCATTTCGGCATCCGAATGGTCATTGCGACGATAGACTTGGAAAACCAGCCGACCATAGACTCACCAGTTTGATGTCAGTCGAGGGGACTCTTGAGGCTTACCTCTACTGGATTTGGTTCTTCGCATCCAAAAGTGATTGTATGGCCTTGGTAGTAAGCAAAGGAGCATCTAATGTTGCAAGATGTTCACGAATGGCTTGTCGTTGCCAACCTTTGAACGCTTTCTTATCCATTGAAAAAATAATTTGACCGTTTGGAAATGATTTCTCTGTTGCTCGGTAAGCTGCATTTATCGATTGCTTCCAATTACCAGCGGGTGCTAATTGTTCCTCTTCAGGCTTCTCAAACGGTAGAGCATAAGTCGCAAGCATGTGGCCAAGAAAAAGAGATTTATGTTGCGAGAGCGCATTTGCCCGAGGAGCATAATGACCTCCACCAAGGGTAATCAAAACAAGGTCTCCATTGTTCAGCACAGGGTCCCAACGACCCATACCGTCGCTGCCATCAAGCCCTAATCCTCTGTGAATAATACCGGCTAAAAAATCAGCTGCCCCCTGATGACCCCAAGTTGCTTCGGTTGATCCAACTTCAATGAAGAGCGAGGGAACCTCAACCCATGGGCCGTGATGAGTGACTTCAAGGGAAAAATCAAACGGCTCACCGAAATCGGTTTTTGGAGCCAGTTGAAGAAGCTCTCTCCACCATGCAGCAAGCCGAGTTGATGGAGGAGGGGCATCACCAGCTTTTCCACCGTAAGGTGGGATTTCATCGCAATCCAATTGCATCACTCCTATTGGATGCAAAGTCAGTGAAGGCCTCCCACTAGCTGCTGAATGACGTGAAGGAAAAACGATTTCTGATACTGATTCCCCAGTAAATTGTTGCCATCTGCGACCTAGGAAATCTTCTCGTAATATGCTTCCCGGAAGAACCCATATTCTTGCGTGCAACCTTTTGTAAGCAGGATAACCTTCAACGGGGTCAAGTTTCTCCCACTTTGATAACTTCATGAGGGCATCAGATTGATTTGTAGAGGCAATATCGCTTGAACTTACTGCAATCAAAACAACCCTCGTTCCGTCCATGTCGCTTGCAAAATGAATGTACATTTCAATTTCGCTGATACGAGTATTGACAAAGTGTGACGAAGACCAACAGCCATGCCCGAGACTGGTATCCCCACAATACCGTTTCATCCTGCTCAAGTATTGAAATGGGAAAAGGGATTTGTGGTCATTGGTGTTGATGGTGAATTTCTCTCACTCGATAGAGAACTCAATCCTGTTGGCGATGTAAAAAAACCCTTTCCAAGTCCGATTCGGCATGCCGTCATTGTTGATGACAGACTCGTAGTCTCATGGATTGAACATGAACTCTTGGTTGGACGTCTCTCTGCCTTTGAACTCGGAAAACAGTTCGAAGATGGTCCAGAAAGGGCTGAGATCCGATTAAGTAATTCAATACTTGATGCACCTCACCCTGCGGGCGTGATATGGTCGCATGCGCTCAATTCTGAGCCACTTGCAATGTCAGGAAACAATGAACTCTTCTGTTTAATTTTATGGAAGAAAGGGGTATATGGATTTACAAATCAAGATACTGAACTTTGGCGGATGCCGGAGCCAACTTGGAGCAATTTGAAGCACCTCCCTCGTGCCGAAGATGTGGTCGATTGCTCGATTGATGGTGAGCATCTCAACGTTTGGTCTAGAGGCGGAGGATACACTCTTTACAGCACGGAAAACGGAGAAATTGTCAAATCTAATGTTGTCGATTATGAAGGGATTGTTGATTCTGTTTATTCCTACAAGGAAAACTACCTCCTTTGCTATGAGGATGGAAACGTGATATGGTATCGAGATGAAGAAATTGTGAAACAAACAATTCTCAAGGGTGTTGTGCAGCATGCTGAATGGAATTCAAATTCCGATGGATGGGCCATCTCCGGATGGAGGGAAGAATGCCTTCTAACCGAATCGGATTTTCAACGTGTTCAACTCTCGGAGATACCGGTTCAAAGAGTTCATTCTAAACATGGTTGTTATTTGTTGTTAAACAACGGGTCGTACATCAAATCTACCTACCAGTAAATGATGAATTTTTTCCCAATGAGCCCGAATTACTAAGTACCCTAGTTCGGAATTCGACATGTGGATTCAAAGTTAGCACTACTAAGTGGAATTCTCGCTCTACTGTTGGTCAGTTCCGGAGCAGTATTACTTCTTAGCGATGAAAATTCTGACAATGAACAAAACTCAGATGAGCTAGAACAAAATGACGCTGTTCTCGTAAACACGCCACCTTCAATTCTCATCCAAGATTACCTCAATTTTTCGTGGGACGGTAACGGTGTAAGTGTTTCAGGTTTTGTCGTAGATGAAAGTGTCTCAACAACGCAAGTAAGTATGAAAGTGATTGATTCTTCGTCACTTGAACAAGTGGGAGCAGTCATTCAAGGAGCACCAAACCTCGATGGCGAATTCCAAGTGAATACCCTCCTTTCGCAGCCAGGAACTTGGCTGTTGCAGTTTGAAGTCGTTGATGACGGAGGCCTGAAAAGTGATGTTTCCACGTCTACTCTCACGATTACTCCTCCCGCTGAAGAAGATGTAACGATAACTTTTTTGTGGATTCAACCTGAGGAAAATTCCACCACTGGAACGCTTCTTGGAGTCATGCTACACACATATCCGGAAACCTGTACTGTTGAATACCATCCTCTTGGCCAAAGCCCGGCTCGACTCATAGACGGCAATGAGAATGTTTCGACCGGAGAATATTCGATGCAAGTGAACACATCCTACCACAATACTGATGGAGATATTGTTGCGAATTGTGGACTCTTTTCCGACTCGACTACAACAGTACGAGTGAATTTACCAGTTCCGCCCGAACCTGATGTTGACTCGGATAGCGATGGCGTATTGGATGAGGCAGACCAATGCGATACAACACCCCAAGGTGAGCCAGTTTATTCAACAGGTTGTTCAGAATCAGAGACGGATGACGATGAGGATGGCGTTATGAACAATGCAGACCTTTGCCCAAACACTCCTCTTCAAGAAACCGTTGACGGCGATGGATGCTCACTTTCTCAAAAAGATTCAGACGGTGACGGAATCAATGATTCGATTGATTCTTGCCCGAATACACCCACAGGAGAAGTTGCAGACGCGAATGGATGTTCACCCTCTCAAAAGGATTCTGATTCTGACGGTGTAAACGATGCA
>JASLVU010000089.1 GCA_030741225.1 Candidatus Poseidoniaceae archaeon
AAACACTTAATCCACCAATGGGTCCTAGGGCTTGAATACTCAGGGTAATTAAGATAGCCAAACTAAGGCCAGCAAGAAACTCAGCTCCAAAAAGCCAGTCTGGTCTTTGCAGAAATTCATTGGCAAAAATTTGTTGAATAAACTGAGTAGCCTCATCATTGGTGATAAAACCGTCTTTGTTAGCATCGAGCATTTGCGTCAGTTCAACCGTTGTATAACCGGAATCTTTCAACCAATCACCGAACTTTTCAGCCATTTTTGCAGCCATTGGGTCATTTTGAATTTTAGACTCAACTTTAGCTTGTATTGTATCAACATGCTTGCGAACCTGTTCTGTTGCTATTTCAGTTGCTTTTGGTGCCATCTTTTCTCGAACGGACATCGCCCATTGTTTGACGGAGTCTTGCTGCGATAAAATCTCAATCACGGTTTCACGAGGTATATGGTCTGGAGGAGCATCTCCAGTGAACTGAACCGCAATTGCACTCAATTCTTCATTGTTTAAAGAAGTGAGATTAAATCCATCCTTGAGGAGTTTCTCGCCAATTTTTTCCAAGGCCTTGTTACGCGCTGCGTCGGCTTGCATAAGCAGAGCAGAGTGACCTTCTTCATCAACTTGATGCCAACATTATTCGGGAAATTGAAGTGAGGGCCAATCGTGATAATTTTCTTCATTCCAGTGAAGAGAGCAAAGCAACTCCTCGATGTCTTCCTTCGTTTCAAGGTCTCTTTCAACTTGCAACCTGTGCAACCAAGATTTCAATCTCCCGAGTGCGATTCCTTTACCCAAATTCGTTCTTTGCATCAGCCAATATCCGTCGATTAGCGAGGCATTACCTGCTTTGAGAGGAGGCATACGTTGAAGCATATCAAGGAGTGATTCGACGTATGAAACATCCCCGTCATAGGTTCCCATTGAAGGTGAAAGTTCGTGAGTTCTGATTACAATTTCGAGTTCAAGGTGTTGAACTGCTTGTTCTTGAAGAACAGAGCGAAACACTCGTAGGTTGGAAACCTTCGGTTCAGGTAAAGTTCCGAATCTAGAATGAAGATTTTGAATGTACATTCGGTCTTTTTTTGGAAGTTTGAGTTCGATTAATGCGTTTTCAACATCTATAGAAAAAGACTCGCAAAGCAGTAGTGCGAGTCTAGTTAATCCATCAAAATGACTTGTATACGGGTGATAAAGAGATTCAAGACGGAGGTGTTGTGATGCCCATTTACCAGGCAAAAACATGTCCAGAACTCCATCATGAGCCATTTTTTCGATGACTTGAGCGACATTTTCTCCGTTTAGAATCTTCTGGAATTCCATCCAAATACGTTCTTCGGTAACATTCTCAAGTTTGGTTGCGTTTTGTCGAAGTGCTTCACTCAATTCAAGATCAAATTTCCACACCCCCGCTTTTCCTCGGTCAAGAAACCTGTAAGCACGCAGAATTCTCAAAGCATCTTCAGAGATGCGAGCGTAGGCTTGACCTACAGAACGAACGATTCCTCTTTCTATATCTTGAAGGCCGAAATGGGGGTCATGCATGACTTTTCTCGCAACATCAAGAGCCATCGCATTGATGGTGAAATCCCGTCGTTGCAAATCCTCAGAAAGCGATGTCCCCCAACGTACGGATTGAGGTCTTCTTCCATCGGTGTATTCGCTTTCAACACGCAGTGTCGTTGCTTCATAGAAGCTGTTTTGACCGCGTAAAGTAACGGTTCCGTATTCGATGCCTGTTGCAATTGAATCAGGGAATAAATCCATCATTTCCTCTGGTTCAAGCGTTACTGCAAAATCAATATCATGAACTTCAAGACCCAGACACACATCTCGAACAGCACCGCCGACAATCCATATTCCACCGCCATTCTCCGAAACTTTGGATACTATTTCGAGCACATCAGCGGGCAAATTTTCAATCCACTGAAGCACATGAGAGGGGCATTCAATCGATGGCAAATCTGCTTCAACAGCAATTTTTGGCCATTGTTGAGACGTCATTTCCCCTCACCTTAGATGAACGGGTATGCAATCGAGACAAAGCATTATCGCAGAATGGCCGTTGGATAAGCACAATGTGGGATGAAGAAGAAGTCCACCTCGTGCCTTACGAATGGCTCAAACCGCATGAACAAATTAAGCCAAAGAATCGCGACAAACTACTTGAAATGACAAAGAAATGGGGCGGTTTCACCAAACCATTGATTGTAGACAAAAAGACCGGTTCTATTCTTGATGGCCATCACCGCTATTCGATTGCTGGAAAACTCAACCTAGCTCGAGTTCCTGCGATATGTGTTGATTACTTGGACGATTCACGCATTGAAGTGGATGTTTGGCCAGCGTCTGAATTGAAGTCAATAACAAAACAGCAAGTCATTGATATGTGCCTCTCAGAAGATGTATTTCCTCCAAAAACCAGCCGGCACACGATTGCAGACCATCTTCCGCCGATTCATGTTCCACTCGAAGTTCTAGCAGAGAAGGCACCGACTCAACTAGACTGACGTGTTGCGATATAGGAGTTCCATTTGGAATTGCCTTTGCCATCCAATTTTACTCCGTGTTGCGGCGATGGTAGGGGTTGAACCTTATGCGATTGAATGATTCCTTCATGACTTGACATGAGTTCGACTTGTTGTCCTGCTTTGCCTTTGAGAGACGTTTTGAGTCCTTTGAGACTGGCAGTACGAATGCCATCTATGGCAACAATTTCGTCTCCTGGCATCACATGTTGGCGTACAGGAGACCCGGAGAGATGGGATGTGACTTTGACTCTTCCATCCTTGGTTGACAAGTTGACTCCAAGCCATCCATCGTTTTCTTCTCCGTCTTTGAGAGGATGTTCCGGGACCAGTTTTAGGCCGAAATAGGCCATGGTTGCATCCACATCAGGGGCTTTTCTTTGATGCATTAAATCATCAAGAAGAGAACCTAATCTACGACCGCCTTTCATTGATGTGAGTGCTTGTCGAATGTCTTTGTAGGTGATGCCAAGTTTTTCCGCAGAGTCGTATTCTATAGCGTGCCTTCGGCAAAGTTCTGCCATTAGGTCACAGACTCCCGCATCGCCTTTTGACCTTCGACGTAACTCGACATCCAGTTGCATTATTGCAAGTTCTCCTTCAAGATAATAGGAAATTTGAGCTTCACGAGAAAATGCGTGACCCCTGTACAAGTGAATCCATGCATCGTGGCTTGATTCTGCAAGCGATTCAAATTCCATCCCATGTCGGGCAGTATGGCGTTTCATTTTGCGCATGAAATCCTTACGCCAGTCTTCTTCAGACCATGCTCCTGAACGAACACACAACATGTCTCCCAACCAAGAAGTCCCTCCTTCGAACCACCAAAGTAAGTCGGAGTGCCCTTCGCGTTGCAAGTCATAGTCCAGCATATTGCGTGGACGTAGACGTTTAACATTCCATTGGTGGAGATATTCATGGCTGAACAGACTCACCAAGTCTCGGTATTCATCATCGTGCCCCGGCATCAAACTTTGACGAGGAACCATAGATGTTTGAGAATTGAGGTGTTCCAAACCTCCTCTCATCGTATCGGTAAGTTGAATCACGGTGACATAATTATCCCACGGTGGTATACCGAACAAGGCGTGATGTTCTCGAATAATTTTGTTCATATCTTCTTTGAATCGCTCCAACATTCCTTCATCGATGTCGTGGCCACCGCTGTCCCACATTTTCAAGTGGTGCGTACGTCCATCAACGACCCAAGTATCCATTGGGTTCGCATTGCATTCGATAATACCGTCAAGAAATTCATCTCGATTGGGGGCAGTAAAGGTGTGTGTTGTACCCTCATTTTTGGTAAGTTCTCCTTTACCATTCTGTTTTCCGGTGCTTAGGTACTGTGTGGCTGGAGACCATGATTTTGGTGCATGAAGTTCCACAATGTGTTCCATATTCATTCTGTTGTTTTCAATTCCAGATGTAGGCATAAACCATGTGAAAGGAGGCATCATGTGCAGATGCGTTCTGTCCAAATGGTTTGAACGAACAGACATGTCATTGGCGAGCAATCTGTAGGTCAGCAAAACACTGCTTGCACCCTCAGGCACCTTGATCCGAACAGCATCGACATCTTTTCGTTGCGATTCAAGTGTGTTGCCGTCTTGGTCTGTTGCCAAGAAATCGGTCATATGTTGAATTGGTTCTCGAAGAAAATAGGACCCAGGCACCCATCTAGGGAAATGGGCAATGAGTCTTGATTCGGTAAACGGACCTTGAATTTCAATTCCAACATGCAATCTACGCGAATCACCTTCAGTGGCATCGATGAGGAAGCGGATGCCTGACTTGGACTGGCTCATAGACCGAGTTCAGTCGAGGCGGTTGAAAGGTTCTCTGCTGCTATGCGGAGCAAATCATCATCACAGTGCTCCAAAAATTCTCGAGCCTTTTGTGCGATTTCCGGCTCTCCACTACGACCAATCAATCGCTCAAGCAGTCGAGACCTTTCGATGGAGTCGACATTGGAATTGCCGATAATATCCCATCTTAAGGCATCGATTTCAGGACTCTTAAGTCCCTGCATCCATCGTCCAAGAACCTCATAGCATTGGTTTTCAAGCAAGATTTGGATTGGCTTTTCATCAAGAGAATAACACCTCAATCGCAATTCTCCAACAAGCTCGTTCAAAATTTTACCACTGGCAGTTTGTGCAATTTGAATCAATACATCTCCCGAATTTTGTATTGCTGAGGAAAGAAGGGGAGTGACTTTGATGCCTCGTTTAAGAGCCTCTTGCATGCTTTTTTCAGTGAGTATTTCCCCATTATCAACGATTGATTGCAGTGCTGCTTCTCGTACACTGTTGTTGACATCTTCAAGTGCAGCAACACGATGTTCAGCCTTTGCAGCATAAGAAAGGATAGATAAGCGTCGCAATGCACTGTCATCATGATTCAAAAATCGTTCAATGTGTAAGGCAGCATCTCTACCGTTCAACAGTGCCTCAGCAGACTTTCGTTGACATGTCAAGTCATTGTCTTCAATCAGTAACAAGGCAATGTCGGTCGTATCCTCGGAAAATTCATTCAGCAAATTCGCAGCACATCTTCTTGCATCCAGCCAGGAGTGTTCGGCCAAAACTCGCAGGGTTTCGACACCTTGAGCAGGTGCCCATTTTCTGTGAGCCTCCAACGCTTTGGAGCGAAACCATGGGTCTTTGTCGTTGAGCAGGGGTACAAATCCCTCCAGTGCACGAGGGATATCGGTATCAAAAAGCACGCGAATTGCTCGCCGTCTCTTACGGACATCTTTGTGCTTGAGACGAGCGATTTCGCTGTCCAAACCTCCACCTGCCATGATACTCCGAGTCACCGGAGCCTCATAGGGATGTGCCTCATTCTTCTTCATTCGAAAGTGGTACAACTTGCTTTGGTTGGTTTTCGACCTCTGAGTTGTGCTGTTCGACCATTTCGTATTCCAAAATATTCTCGCGCTTTGAACGAATTCGTTCAAGACGCAAACCTTGGTGTGTTCCAATGAGGCGCATTTGCATTGCTCGCTCGTATTTGTCACTGATTACTCTCAATTCCAATTCGGTTTGAGCCTCATGAATCAGTTGTTCGAACTCTTCAGTTCTTCGATTGCGTGAAAGGAACGTGAATGCGAGGTACAAAGCACTTGGACCGCCAATACCGATTGTGATCAGGTCCCACTCTTGTAATTTCACATCGAGTACAGGCAGAGTTACTCCAGCAAACGGTTTGTCTGCAGAACTGAAAGAATCCGTACCAGCATCTTCTTCCACTTTGTCGGACACTCCGTCATTGTCATCGTCTTGGTCTGCATTGTCTCCAATACCATCTTCATCGTTGTCTGCCCATTCGTTGGGATCGTCAGGAAAAGCATCCTCACAAATTTCGATGGAGCCAAATCTTTCGCAAGCCAAGGATTCCTTCTTTATTTGAACTCGATTTGCGTCTGTGTATTCTGGATTTGCAGGGTCTTTACGTCCGTCGTTGTCGCGGTCATTGAGCGAACAGTCTCCGTTGAATGCAGTTGTGGAATTGATGTTGAGGTATTCAATTTGTACACCATCAATATTGGTTCCATACACGCCTTCACGGATTTCGATAAATCGACAATTGTCACCTTTACCGTCCAAATCTCCATCATCCCACTGGGTTTTTTCGTTCGGGAATTGGTCGACATCGTCATTGAAACCATCGTTGTCTGCATCAAAGGTGCACATGCGCAACTCGCCTGAATCAACATCGTAACACCTGTCTGCTTCGTTATCTCCAAGGCCGTCACCATCGTCATCCTCCCATTCTTGGTTATCAAAAATAAACGCATCGGGATTGTTGCCCCACGTGTTGTCACCATGCTGGTCTAAATCGGTGTCACGCCATTGTGTCGGGTCTCGAGGGAACTGGTCTCCAGCTTGGTTTTCATGTGAGCCATCTGCAGCGACGGTGAAGTAATACTCATCACCGTATCCATCGTAATCCGAATCTTTCCATTGCGATGGGTCGTTCGGGAATGCATCTTTGTTGTCCCCATAACCGTCAGAATCAGAGTCAACAGTTTCCGTCGGGTCGTTGGGGAACATATCGGAATTGTCACCAAGACCGTCTCCGTCGCTGTCCAAATGCTCTGAAGGGTCGCTGGGGAAATCATCCGCATCTCGACCGTCTTCATTGTCACCGTATCCATCTCCATCGGTGTCTTTCCACTGTGTGCGGTCGAATGGGAAGTCATCGCTGTTATCGCCAACTTCATCTCTGTCTGAATCCTCCCACTCCAACTCATTTTCTGGGAACGCATCGTCTTCTTCTCCGTATCCATCACCATCAAGATCGCTGCATTGTTCAGAATCGTTCGGGAAAGCATCTCCAGCTTCTGTTCTCAGGCCAGTCGTGTTGTCGATTGAAAATTGGTAGTTGTCGCCACAGCCATCACCGTCAAGGTCCTCGTGTTGTGAAGCATCATAAGGCAAACTGTCAGCAGCACCGTAAGGGAATGCTAACCAGTTCGATGAGGCATCGCTGTAGCCGTCTCCATCCGAATCGATACAGCCGTATCTATCGGCGGTGCTGTTACCGTTTTGATAGGCGCAGGCATCGGGTTGGAATGCCCAAATTTCCGTGTTATCGCCGTATCCGTCATCGTCTGAATCGAGCCACTGACTTGACTCGTTCGGGAACGCATCGTAATTCAAACCGTTTGGATTATCTCCGAAA
>JASLVU010000008.1 GCA_030741225.1 Candidatus Poseidoniaceae archaeon
CTGAAAGAAGAGTCAATCCAATCACAATCCACGCAACAACTTGAGCGGCTTTTGCCGTACCAGCGTCTGGATGGCCGGGCATTGAATTTGTTGTTTGAAGAGCCCCATTTGCGAGAATAAGTCCAGGTATGGCGGTACATATTGAGCAACCAACGACTCCCAAAATCGAGAGGACGAGTGCTAGAACTGCTTGGGTTTGAGGGTAGAACCCACCCATTTGCATACCCTGTTGGATTGGAATTTGATTCGGAACTTGGCCCCATACTTGAGGTCCATCACCATACTTTGAGGCGACTTGGCTAGGTTGCTGATTTGGTTGTTGTGGCGTTCCGGCTTGCATGATGTTCAACTCAATTATAATTCTATAAAGTCCCTGGATTCGAAGCTTCAATAGCGATGAGCAAAACAAACAGTGCGACGGCGAGAAGCATGAGCACCAGTGTAATCAAACTGATAATTCGCGCAGATTTTGCGGTTCCCGCATCGGGATGCCCTGGCATAGAATTGGTGATATTAAGTGAAGATTGACTCATGAAAAAACCCGGAACTGCTAAGAGTCCACAAAGTGGGAAGCACAAAAACCCAAGCGCCAGTCCAGCGATAGATAGTCCCAACGCCGTTGATGCACTGGTCTTTGGAAAGACATACATCTGTCCTGCGTTCATCGGGATATTGTAGATTTGAGCACCCGGCATGCTTGCGTTTGCAGCATATGCTGGTTGTTGTGGCGCAGCATCATCCCAAACGCTACCAATTTCTTGCCGGGGAGGAGGTGTGCCCTGCATGGAGTGACCTAGTGTCGTGCATATAATGAGTTTATGCCGATTGAGCGAGATTTATCTCACAATCACCGAGTCGCCTCCGTGCAACTGAACTGTCCGGATCTATGGTGAGTACGGCTCGCCATGCAGCAGCCGCTTCCACATAACGCTCATTCTGGTGAAGAGTTGCAGCAATGTGGAGACGGGAGTCTAAGTGATTTGCATCGCATCGAATTGCAGCCTGGAAGTCATCAAACGCCGCGTCCGTTTCCTTCAGTTCAAGATACAAAAGACCGCGTTGATGCCATGCTGGAGCATAATCAGGATTCAAGCGAATCGCTTCATTGAGTGGGCTTTCTGCTCGCTCTGGGCGTTGTAGAGAAAGATAACACGCGCCAAGTTTTGTTAACGCTTGATGATGATGGGGTGCAGCTTCAAGCACCATTTTGAGGTCATCTCTTGCGTTTTCCCATTCAGTCAACAACATGTAACCTTCAGCACGGCGTAATCTGGCAAGAGTAAATGATGGAGCCAAATCAAGGAGAATATCGCAGTCATCAAGAACTCTGCGCCCTTCTTTCATCGCCATCAAGACACTCGTGCGATTGAGTCTCGCTCGAATATGGCTTGCATCGAGCGATAGTGCCTCATCGTAGTGCATGAGGGCCTTATCGAGGAACCCTTTACGCCCAGAGATATTTCCCCGAACATAATGAATGGTTGCGGAATGGCCATGGATTGCTGCTGCGTCAATATGCTTTGAGGCAGAGGAAAGGTCGCCCATGTCCAATGCAAGAAGTGCTGCTTCAGAAGAAGCAGAAGAGTCTTCTTCTGTCAGTAAGCGAAGCGCCCGAGCAATGGCTTCTGAGGCCGCTTCTATGTCGCCCAAGAGACGTTTTGTTCTAGCTAGTCCAAGCCAAGCAACTCCTGATTCTCGGTCAAGTCGTAATGCGTCATTGAATGAGGTAATGGCTTCTGAAAGTAGGGCCTGGTCTGTTTGTCCTGTTCCGTCTCGTTGTCGGTCAGCTCGCGCTAAATGAAGACGTCCTTCAATGACGTGCAAGAGTGTGTGGTCAATACCGAGTGGCGTATCATCAAGAAGTGTTTGTGCTTCATCGATGTATCCGTTCAACAATTTACGGCTTGCCATTCTTGCCCTTAATTCAGCATTATCAGGGCTTTCAAGCAATGCTCGAACCAGCGTCTCTTCCGACTCTGAAACCTTGCCGCTTGACATGAGCAGGTCCGATTTCAAGAAAATTAACTCTGTACCTCCGGCATGCAATGCAACCGCGTGTGTTGCAGCCTTTACTGCCTCTTTGAGTTTGTTCGACTTCGGCGCAAGCAACTTTGCTAACAATGCCCAAGCATCGCCATTTTGCCTGTCAAGTTCAAGGCATCGGTCGACAGCCTGTTGTGCTTTACCGTGTTCCCCATCTTCATAAAGCAAAGCAGCATAACTGCACCAATCTTCAGATCGATTGGGATTTTCTGCAAGGGCCTGTTCTATGGCTTCTAATGCCTCAGAACGGGAGCCCGCTCGGGCGCGAAGACCCGAAAGTAACGAACGGTCTGCAGCGGTTTCAAGTCCGAGGGCCTCCAATCGACGGACATCTCGCTCTGCTTCAGCATCGCCCATTTTCGCTAACAAGTGCGCATGTGCTCGCAAAAGTTCTGGTTGATCGGGGCTCACGGTCATTCGTGCCTCAAGCCAATGGCGTCGAAGTTCGTCATCGCCTCTCAACAATGCAATATGCTCCAACGCCTCAAGGATATTCTTGTTGCCGGGAGATGAACGATAAGCCACTCCAAACGACAATTCAGCCCATGCATACCGTCTTAGATGCAAGCATGCATGGCCAAGCCTATGGGCAGCTACAGGGTTCATTTCAAGACCATCTGCCGAAATATTTCTTTGCTCAAGCAAGTCAAGCAGTCTACCAAGAAGTTGCTCTGTCGAGGCAGAAAGAAGGTCTTCTCCACCTATTTCTGCTTCGGTTGAAATTGATGAAAGGATTGTTTCAAGTGCCGAGAGCGTTTCTCGAAGATTCAAGGTGTCCGCAGAACTTGAACTTTCGAGATTGTTAATGGCCGAATGAACGAGTAATGCGCCGTCGATTTCAGGATGTGTAGCGCGTAGCGAATTGACCAAATCATTCATCTGTGAAACTTCTAATCGAAGGCTATTCACTTCTGTATTCAGATGAGAGAAGTGCGCCGCTTGCCCCTCTTGCAAAACGATGGCTTTGTCAGAGAGTTTTTGAAGCCGTTCATCTGCCTTCTTTAACCAAAAACCTGCACCTCCGCCAGCACCTATGCAAGCGAGGCCAAATACAACTGTTACGGGGTCCATTGCACTTCACCCGTACTAAGCCTCTTTATGGTCTGCGGCTAAAACACGACCATAAATGGGGTTTTCACGACCTTTCAATTTTCACCAAACCGCTCGCAAGAAGGGGCTGGCGGAATGAAAAACAATCCAAAATCGCCGTAAAGTGTTTTTTTCTTCGCTCACATTGAAAGGCTCTCGTGGTTTTTCACAAATCGGGTCGAAGTCATGAGTGAGAGTTCAGACGATGAAAATCGTCCCTGGTATTATGAACGTCTACAAGATTTACATCATGATGGTTGGAATATCACATCAATTGAGGATTTCCTTTCCGAGAACGAAGATTTAGCAAGTGAGCGGATTGTTTACACCGATTTTGTAGTGGAGTTAGCCCAAGAATTGTTGGAAAGAACCGGTTATTTGGGAGAATCTGTTGATTTGCGGTCCCTGGAATTGAGTCGAACTTGGGAAGAGGAATTACGCGATCCCATGAACGCTGAAAGGGTACTTGAAGAGTATAGCCAATGGGCACGAGAATGGCGCCCTTGGGAATTGGAATTGCATAGAGGAGAGGAGTTGTGGAGAACTGCAGGATATGAGGAGGAGTTCGCCTCGATATTGTCTCGCTTTGATTTTCTTGACGCTTCTTCATTACCATCTGCAAAAATAATCTCTCCAATTCTTCACGACCCAGACAATTATGATGAAATTATTGACTCTCTATCGACTATTGAACAAGATGAGAAGAGGCAGAGGGACGCTGTCTCCAATGCAGCAAAATTGCTTTCTGAAGCAGGGTTTGATGTGGGGGGCGTGGAAAAGATGTCGATTATTGATGCGCTGGACTGGATTTCTCAATTGCATGAATTGCATGACCTCCATGAGGATTTGAGACTTTTGATTTTAGAGCAAATAGCAATTTTCGACCCAAGTCTATCCGACCATCATGAAAAACGCAGAGTGGCTCTCATCGAAGAAGCCTCTACGCAGGATTTGAGGAGTTTTCGAATACAAATGGACGCCATTGCTGACAACCTACACCAACGTTTAGCTCGACTCAATGATTTACTCAATGAATGGAGGGGGAAAGGAATTGAATTCCCTCACGGCGACAGCATCCGTCCAGAGGAATTGCTCGAATGGGAAACGAACCTTCCTGAAATCGAGAAGACGATTCATCTTCACCTCACCGCTTTGGAGCGTTGGAATCAAATCACTTCACTTTGGACTGATGTCGAGCATTCTGGTTCACAATATGCTGGAAAACTCGAAAACACTGAGCAATTCATCGATTATGTCGACCTGTTGGACCAGCAATGGAAACAGCATGAAATTGAAGCGATGATGTTTATCGAAAATTATGAACATTCTGGGCTGATCATGTCGGACTGGACTGAAGAGATTGTTCGTGACCCAAGAAGTGCAGTGCGTATGTTGAAGAAAAAAAAGCACTTGTTTGACCAGCGTGTTGGTTGCATTGAGAATTTATCCAATATTGATACCTCTTTTGAAGGTCAAAGTATTGTCGAGAAACGTATCAATCTGCTAAAAGAAATCGATGTTGATTTGGAAATACTTGAAAATACATCGGAATTGATAGAAAATTTGGCCCGAAGAGGCGCTCGTCATCGCAGAATGTTGGAACGAGATTGGCGCAGTTTAGTAGCAGATGGAAAGGCCGACATCAACACCAATACTGCATCATTCTCCCTTCTGGATTTTGAAAATGAAATAGCACATGTACAGAAATACGGAGTTGGAAGTTCAGTTCCAAAGATTGGTGGGTCTTTTGTCGCTGGAAATATCCATGAGCGATTGAAAACTCGAACGCGTCAAGAATTGACTCTTTTGCAGGCATCCGGTTGGGAGGTTAACAACTTACTTGAACAAGTTGAACATGAACCTGTGCTCGTCGCTCAAAAAGTCAATTCGGCACGTGAAGCGATGAAGGGTTTCTCGGCACTAAAAAGAAGAATTGCGCGACTTCCTTGGTATCGTGATTTAACCCTAGCCATGGAAGTAGAACAACAACTCAAAGACCCCACACAACTGAATTCTTTGGCCGAGAGTATTCCTGAATTATCAAAGCATTTGGCAAATCGCCCGAGCGAAGACGAGAGTTTTACCCTTGATGATTGGACTCCTTCTCCAACGCGTCAAACTTTGGTTCCGGTTCCGGAACACTCTCAGAAATACCAAACAATGATTCCAAAAGATGCAATGGAAGATGCCTATGAAGCAATCCTTGAGGCTGTAGAAATTCAGGGCGATGAGGGTGAGCAGGACAGCGATGAAGGAGACGAAGTAAATGACGAGCGTGTTGAGGCGGTTGTACCTGCTCAAGACGAAAATCCTGTTGATTCTGAGAACACTAAGGTCGAAGAAAACAATGATGCAGCCCCTAATACCTCTATTCCGCTGTCCGAAATCAGCACAAAAGGACATATCGGTACAGATATTTTGAATTCAAACTCGGTAGAGGTTTTCGAGAATATTGTCCATTTTTTACGTGCCATTCAAATGGACAAACTGGCAGACGATGCTTCGAAAAACGGCATGGGAGCCTTGAAAAATATACGAAGGGGCTTGGCCAAGCATGTCGGCATTCAACCCCGAGATACTCGTGTTGATAGAATGCTAAGATTGTCTTTGCGATTATTACCTCAAAACGATAAAAACGACCTCCTCAAATCGAAGATGCTCGCAAACATTGGCGATAATATCAAAAATATTCAGAAGTGGATGAGAACCAGACTTGAACACAGGCATTCAGGCTCGAGTGATAATTTCCTCGATGATGCGTTGCGGCTTGGTAAAGCACTGCAAAGAATTCCCGGTCCTGGTTTCCCTTTACCTATTGAAGCGGATAACCATGAGTTGCCGGACCAAGATGACGTCATTGGATTGGAACGGGAAGTTTCGAATATTATTTCTCATCTCAATATCTCAACAGCTGGTGGAATAATAGCATAATCAAGAGAGTTCGTTCAACAAGTTGTTTTGTTCTTCTTCACTCAGTATTTCTTCGACTGGAGAGGCGGTAACAGCCACTTCAGGTGCGTTTGGCATTGGGGCATCTAAGGGGATAGGAGCACCCGGCAAACCCAGTGGCGGAGGAAGTGGCATTGTACTGCTCGTTAGTGGAGGAGGGGGGGTTGGTGCAGGCGGTAGAGGTGTTACTGGAGGAGGGGGGGCATGCGGTAATGGCGCAGGAGGAGTTGCAAGTGGAGGCGGTGGAGTTGGTAGAGGTAGTGGAGGCGAAGGCGCTTGCGGCAAAGCCGGAGGAGGCGGGGGTGCGGTTGCTACTGGAGGGCCGTTCATTGGCTCAGGTGGAGCAGGGATGTTTTGAGGGGGGTCTGGTTTTGTAGCGAGCGTGGATGCAGCAACAACCGGTTGCGGAACATTTGCAGGTGCAATCTCAACCGTTGGTGGGGGAACTGGTGTTGGTTCAGGAGATGGTAAGGCTCGCGGAGGGGCTGTAAGATTTGCATGCAATTCAAGTACTGCTTCAGTGTCTAACTCTCCGGTTCTTAGAAACTGTGCCATTTCAGACCCTATGTATGCCATACTTGCGCGTAAGAATGGGCGATCATTTCCATATCCTCTCAAAATGTAGGTAAGAGAACCACCTGGATGAGTGAACTCAAGTGTGTGAGTCTCAAAATGCATCTTCAACCAGTTCCAAGCGCCAACTGCAGTGAGTACGGTCCCCAATATTGAAAACACAAAGGTGTTTGAGAGGAAAAAGAGGAAGAAAAGACCCCAAACACCTGTTCCAATCCACAAAAATTGATGCTTATGCAACAACTGGTTATGGTGATGTTTGAATCCTGTGATATCTCTTTTCATCGACAGACAAACTTTCATTCTACGCTGGCCGTCTGGATCAAGACGTGTTTCAATAATACGCAATAAATCATCATCAACAACCAAGGAGACTGATTCACGGCCATCGCTGGTTTGCTGCAGCGGAAATTCAGTGACTTCTTCGTTATGAAACTGAAAAAGCAGGGGCGCTGCACGTACTGGAAGGGTCCACCCTCCTGCGGAGACGGGTTGAGTCTCCACTAGCGGCATCTCAGTGCCTGTTGTATCTTGTTCGGTTATTGATTGAGGGTCTTCTTCAGAAACAGTTTCTGGCAAGGACTCAATGTTTGAATTCTCATCGGCTGAAGAATCCTCTTCGCGAGGGGCCTCTATGGCTTGTTCTTCGTGATGTATATCTGCGAAAGGATCGGCGTCATCATCGAGCCAGCCCGATTGCTCATCCTCGCCCATGTATCGCCGAGGTAGCAGGTAATAGATAACCTAACTTAGTCTCAACGATGGATTTCAGCAAGCCAGGATTGGACATCCTCGCGTTCTGAGAAACCTTTTCCTTTTTTGGTCCCAATTACGGTTGCAATCGCTGATTCGGATGCGATTTCAAGGGTTCGTTCGCTTACAGGACCATTGAAAACAATGGCGACAGCACCATCAGCACTACCCGCAGCCTTTGACAAACTTGAAGGCCCTACTGGGTCAGAAACGGTTCCGTCAACCATAACGAAAACCGCTTTATTCTTCTCAAGGGAATCCAGATGGTCAAACATTTCATGAATTTCTGCTGGAGCTTCGGCGGATTCGTAAACCTCGCCCATATCTTCAGCCCAATTTTTATCTTGCACACCTGCCTTTTCATCATCTTCGGCCTGTTTTTTACTCAATGTGTGAGCGAACTTTTTAGCTTCTATTTTCATTGACAAACATTTGGTAACTGTTTTCTGAGGAAGCAATTCCCACTCCTGCCCTACAGGGGCCTGAGCAACGAAGTCAACCTTCAGAGTGTCCATCAGTTGGCTAAAGAGCATCTCGCCACCACGGTCCCCATCAATAGCAAGAATGACGGTTTCCTTGCCGTTCGCCAAATCGATAAGTTCCTGCTTCATTGTACCGGCTCCATCTGCACTGATTGCGTTCTTAATACCGCAATTCAGTAGGTTTCGAACATCGTTTCTTCCTTCAACAATAATCAAGGAGGATGATGTTTCGATGTTCGGCCCGCATGTTAAACCATGGAAATTCGTAGCAGTCCCAGTAGTCATAACTGAACGGACTTCTTCAATGATGGTCTTTGATGCTGCCTCACCTGAATTTACGAGATTGAGTAGCAGTTCTTTCGCACGGTCTACGACTGCAGTACGCTTTGTAGCACGAATATCTTGTATTTCTAAGACTTTGATAATTGCATTGCATGGACCAATTCGATCAATTGTTTCTAGTGCAGATGCGATAATTGCGGTCTCGACATTGTCGAGGCTGCTTGGTATCAATATCATGCCGTGTACTTTGCCGCCTTTCGTTTCAGTTTCAACATCAACGTGTCCGATTCGAGCGGTTCGCTGTAGTTTACGCAGTTCCAATTCATCGCCGAGTAGACCTTCGGTCTGCCCCATAATTGCACCGATGATGTCCTTGCGCTGGACGGTTCCATTTACCTTGATATCGGCGCGGATTTGATATTTCATTGCCTTGCCTTGCTTTGAGCCGCCGGAACGACCTCCTGAGTTGTGTTTTCGAGCCATTGTTATTTCTCCTTCTATCGACACCTTCATCACAAAAAAATGGGCCGTAGCCCATCATTCATTTGTTGCGTATGTGACAATATCACAACGCTTGAAAAGGATGTGGATAACCATCCGACAGGCCGAATCCTTTTGAATGCTCTTACGATTTTGAGACCAAGAATTCACTTTTACCATACAAGAGATTCAAGAAGAGAAGCGTTTTCCCTCTACGCGTGACGACCTCAACTTCTCGCAACTTGGATGTGTTTCGCTCCACCGTTGAGGTAATGCTCATCGATGGACGCCTAACTCGTGAAGAGAAGCGTCTCACAATTAAATTAGCCAGTGCTTTGGGACTCACTGCTGAACAGCCTGCTGAAATTTACAAAGCGATTCAAAACAATGAAGAATCTGACCCTGGGGAGCTCGTTTCTATCGAGAGCGCACTTGAAATTTACACAAAAGTATTCGAAGTAGCAATTGTGAATGCTTCTCTTTCTCGCGACGAGTTTCGAGTCCTAGCCCATCTTCGTTCTGCTTTTGAAATCGATGACGATGAGCATGAAAGCATTGAATCCCATTTGAGGGAAATCGTCAAAGAGAAATTCGAAGATCCCGGTGTCGTGGATAAAATGTTACACACCCTACGAGATTCGGTTGGACTTGTTGGAGATATCTTTGAGACTGTAAGGAAAAAAACCACTGACGGTGGTCGAAGTGGATGAAAAAGTAGCGAACTACCTTGGAGACCCACAACCAAAATTACTCCGCTCAACCAGAAAAACGTTGAAGTTTCTTCGCGGTGCGTATTCGGCCGGCGTTCCCGGGATGATGTCGAAACCTTCGACAGACCTGTTAGCTAACAGCGGGGGTTTTTCCTTTCATTATGGCTGTCCAAATCCAGCCTTACGAGATATTGCTTCCTGGATTCTAACCAGTGGGCAGGAAAAGCCGCGACGGATTGCTAAACTCATTCCTGCTCTTTGGAAAAGACACGGGCAAGAAGACCTTGTTGTTGTCGGGCTCCTTCTTGCTAACATGTCAGAAGAAGAACTCGGAGTATCTCCATGGATGGCTTTGATTCATATGTTTGGGAAACAGGAACCTCTTGGAGCCCTGCTTGAAATTGGAGAAGAGATGAAGAGAGGAGGCCACGAAATTCCCGATGATGCATGGCTTGCAGCAATGGCCGGACAAAGCAGCCTTTGGCACCAAGTTGCGGTACTGTTCGCATCTCTTCGTACAGAAGGTTCAGGAGAAATACGAGGACTAATCACGACCGCCCCCGCAGGTGGAGAGTTGTTCGAAAGAATACGTAATCGACTTCTATCACAGGAGAATTGAAGCCCTTTCTGCTCTAGCGCTGTGGCATGGCCGAGCGGTTCTTACCTACGGAAGACCCTGTTATGGAGGCCGTTTTGCAATGGACCGTTGCTCGTGATGCCCAAGATGTTCGTAGACTTCTGGAATGGTTGCCTGAGGCACGTTCAAGTCGGGAGCGACGAGCACTGCTCGACCGAGTTCGGGGTTTACTTTCTGAATTGGAATCCGCTCTCGATGGTTTGGACTCGCTTTCGTGAGGGAGATGTGTGACGACAGTGCTGCTTCTAGCCGGTGGAGAAAGTTCTCGCATGGGTACTGATAAAGCGCAAATGCACGGAGGCGTACAACGCTTACAGAATGTCGCTAAAAGTTGTGGAATTAAAGAAATAATTGTCTTGTGTGGTGGGCAAGAAAGACGGTCTATGTTTCAAGGAAAAGTGTGGCCTGACCCTCCTTTTTGCAACAACCTTACTGAGGTAATACAGTGGGCATTCAAAGAAATTGACGGGCCGATTCAATTGATTTGCTGTGATGCTTTTCAACTTGAAGTGGACGGTTTACAACAACTTCTTCTCAGCAAAGGTGCCGTGCCTTTAGATGAACAAAAAATACGACAGCCGTTGTTGGCCAATTGCCCTGAAGATTTTGAATTAGGAGAATCTGACGGTTCAGTCGCTTCGTTATTTTCTCATTTACCAAGCCTTGACATGGGCTCGAAAGCAAACCAAATGAAGAATTTCAATCTCCCATCGGATGATTCTTTCCAGTAACAAGCTGGTCAATTACCATGGGATACAATCGATGTTCTTCGATTTTGATCCGCTCTCCGAGCGATGATTCACTGTCATCTGGGAAAACTGGAACTCTACGCTGTGCAATGATTTGGCCCGTGTCCATCCCAGAATCAACAAAATGGACGGTGCAACCAGAAACATTTACTCCTGCAGCAAGAACATCTCTGTGGGCATGAGCACCGGGAAATGCGGGGAGAAGAGAGGGATGTATGTTGATGATTCGGGGAGCCCATAATTCGACAAATTGAGAAGACTTCAATCGCATATATCCGCTCAATAAAATCAATTCAACATCAAATTCCTCTAGAACTTCCTGAATGAGCGATTCGTGCTTCAATCGACGTTCGTGACCTTCAACTGACGTTGGAAGTGGGATGCATCGTGCTTCAACGCCTCTATTTCTCGCTTTCAATACACCCGATGCTTCGCTTCTATCGGATAGAACGACGACCGTCGTGTGACCACAGGTCGGGTCGTTTTGTTGGTGCTCGAGCATTGCCTCCATTCCAGAGCCTGAGCCGGAGATGAGAATCGCACAGCGAACAGGATGAGACGCAGTTCCATGACGTAATGGCGCATCAAACCTGCTCATATTGAGCCCTAGAGTGCAATGAACTTGAGTTCTTCGCAAATACAGTCAATGTCGGAAAAGTCGATGCCCTGTAAACAACATCGATATCCCTTGTTCATCAGCTGCTTCAATGACTTCCTGATCTCGAATCGAGCCACCGGGTTGAACAACTGCAGATGCGCCTGCGCTTGCTGCTTGTTCAAGCCCATCTTTGAACGGGAAAAATGCGTCAGATGCTAAAACGCAGCCAGCAGCTCGGTCTCCTGCACGGCGAGCGGCTATTCGAACAGCCTCAACTCGACTTGTCTGGCCAGGGCCAATCCCTACTGTGGCAGTACCCTGGACCATTACAATCGCATTCGATTTTACTTGCTCACAAATCCGAACAGCAAATTTCATACTGGCAATTTCAGCATCGGTTGGGGTTTTCTTGGTAACCACTTTGGCCTTATCCCAATCAATAATTGGAGGCTCCTCAGTTTGAACCAACCAACCACCTTCAATCGGTTTTCGAACCAGTGTGCGCGTCAGTGGGGCTAATCTGTTGTTGGGGGATTCAATAGTCAAAATCCGACGGTTCTTCTTGAGCATAACAATTCGCTTCGCTTCTTCAATGTACGCTGGAGCCATAAGTACCTCAATAAAAAGTGGCTCCATCGCTTGTGCAGTATCAACTTCTAGTGGTTCGTTGAAACAAATAATTGACCCGAATGCCGATTCGGGGTCGCTTGCTAGTGCGGCTTCATACGCTTCCTTTTGTGACGAGGCTAACGCGGCTCCACATGGATTATTGTGCTTGACTATAACGCACGCATGAGGTGTATCGGGCCATTCGTTGGTAGAGAGTGAGCGACACAACCTCAAAGTAGCGTCTGCATCAGAATAATTGTTGTAGGACATATCTTTTTCACCCTCTACGACTGCTGTAGCCAACGATTTGTGATGGCCATATTCACTTGGATTGGTGTACATGGCTGCAGCTTGATGACTGTTTTCGCCGTAGCGAAGAGAAAGGGTCTTTTCTGCTGATGCCAGTAAAGTGCTTGGTAAGCGAGCGGTTTGTTCGGCAGTGTCATCACTGGATTCTGGTCGTCCAATCCAACGTGCGTGAAGCTCATCAGCGATTGCTGAGTCGTAAGCAGCCGTATGCTCAAAAGCATCCAAGGCGAGATGTCGGCGTAAATCAATGGGCACTGAATCTGCACCGTTGAACAGTTTCAATTGTGAAAGAACTTCGTCATATCTCGCCGGGTTGCAAACAATGAGGACATTTCGATGATTTTTGGCAGATGCCCGAACCATAGTAGGGCCACCGATATCAATCATCTCAAGCAGGTCGGAGTCAGCGAGTGGTGGTGTTTGAGCAGCAGCTGCAGAAAACGGATATAGGTTGCAAGCAACCACTTGAATTGGAGGGTAACCAAGTTCTCTCAAGCCCGATTGATCTTTTTCAGATTCTAAGCGCGCGAGAAGTGGACCATGTATTGCTGGGTGAAGAGATTTGACGCGCCCGTCAAATATTTCAGGGTGGCCAGTAACATCTGAAACTCCGATTACATCAAGTCCAGCATTTCGAAGTGTGTGGGCGGTACCTCCGGTAGAAACCAATTCAAAACCGAGTTCAGAAAGAGAAGTTGCAAATTCAACTATCCCGGTCTTGTCGTAAACACTGAGTAAGGCACGGGGGCGTAGGGCATGGTTGGCACTCATCGAGATTCCCGTTATCGTATGCATCGGCCCGATGATATTGAACCTAGCGGCGCCGTACAATGGAGAGGGATTCGCTAATCGCCGCGTGCTGAAATAACTTGGTCAACCCTAAGTAGGCCACAAGCTGTTTCACATGCTGCTTGAAGAGCATGTGATATCGTTTCTGCACTCGACCAAGCCTGATCAATTTCTTCACACAACCCCGCCTCAGAAACGCCATAATTACTGTTGCCTTGTCGGTGTTGGGAGCGTAATTCCAACAAACGGTCGAGTTGATCGTTGCCGGAGTTCGAGATGAGAGTAGAAGGTATTGCTTCGAGGGCGCGAGCAAATGCATCCATAGCCAAACGTTCGCGGCCACTGTGTTGTTCTGCTGCATCTTTGACAGACAAACTTGCTGCAACATGTAAACTACCCCCGCCAAGGAGAACCTCACCGGTCTCCATGGCACTGGTAACAGAGCACAGTGCATCGTACAGGCCTCGAATGACTTCTTCACTGGCAACCCCATCGCCTCCACCAACATCAACGGTTGCCAAACCGGCGTTTGAACCAAAAGAAAGATGAAGACGTTCTCGGCGTGAATCATCGCCTTCAAAGATTTCAACACTCATAGCCTCAAAATACCCTAATGAATCATGGTCAAGGTCATCAATATGGTCGATCATTTGCGCCCCTGAGGCTTTGGCAACATCTTCGGCACCTGAACGTTCCAAACCCCCAAGGGCAAAAAGTCCAGAATCTACGAATTTGTGGAGAATTCTCGAGTCAATCTCCTCAGCACACACAACGATTGATGCTCCAGTTGAGAGAATTTTACGGGCTTTATTCTCAAGCAACTTTTCTTCCGCATCCATAAACGCAACCCATTGATCGGGAGATGTAATCTCAATTTCAGATTCGCGACCACTCTGTTCCATAGAGATTGGACACGACAAGACTGCAATGGTTCCTTTCGGTAGATTTCTCGGCATCCTATCTAAATCAAATTTCCTCTCCAGGATGAGACCTTCAACCAGCGTTGTATCTGCGATGCTTCCAACTCCGCGTTTTGTCATGCGAACATCTTGAGTGCGGACATGAAGGTGACCTTCTAATTCTCCAGCTACGGTTTGAGCCGCTTGAACAATACATTGTGCAAGGTGGCCACTTTCTGATTCTGCCGAAGTGCCCGTCATTGCGGTTTTAGCAACCAATGTCAATCGCTCTGTATCAAGAGGTGATATTTTTACCGCTCGGTCATCCAAAACAGATAGTGTAACATCTAATGCTGCTTGATAGCCTTCGACCAAAAGTAGCGGATGCAGGCCTTTCTCAAGCAATCTTCCTGCTTCTCTCATCAATTCACTTGCAAACAATAAACACCCTGTCACGCCATCACCACAAGCGTTTTCTTGGGATTCTGCAAGTTGAACAAACGCTTTTGCGGCCGGATGTTTTACCAAAAGTTCAGCAACAATCTTTGCGCCGTCGTTGGTAACTGCTGTCTCACCGGAAGTCTTGTACATCATCTTGTCCAATCCATTCGGGCCAAATGTGCCTTTGAGTAAGTCGCCGAATGCAACAGATGCCTGAACCAATTTCTGCGTGACTGCTGGGCCGCTGGTTACAGATGTCGTTGGACGGACGATTGCAACTGGTGCTCGTCCTGAGCCATCGTTGGGTTGAGCCATCAAATTGAGCGGAGGAACCGGCATAAATGAAACCTTTCTTATCGTGAAACGCTCATGCTCTCGTGTCAATGAGAGTCTGCTGAAACGTGTTACAGGAAGAGAAACAATCCAGAACCAATAGCAAGGATTGAAACGGCTGCTACGATGATTTTTACCATTGGAATACCGTCTCCATCATCACCAACCGGTTGGAGAGATGCACCTCCTTGAGGCGGAGGGAGATCGGGAATGTCCTTCTTGCCAAAGTCCTGTGGTTCAGGTTCAACTGGCTCTTCGACAATCGGCGTTGACTGGATTTTTTGTCGAGCGAGTTCTTCTTCTGCAAGTTTAGCAGCATCTTTGGCCGCTTGTAATTCCGCTTCAGCTTGTCGTTTTGCTGCTTCAAGCTCTGCTTCTGCTTGCTGTTTAGCGGCTTGTAGTTCTGCTTCTGCTTGCTGTTTTGCAGCTTGTAGTTCTGCTTCTGCCTTCATCTTTGCTGCTTCTTCTTCAACTTTGCGAGCGGCTTCATCAGCCGCCCTTTGCGTCGCCTCTTGGGCCTCACGAATTTGGGCAGCAGTCTCAGCCTTGATACGAGCTGTTTCCTCTTCAGCAGCTCGTTTTACCGCTTCAATTTCTGCAAGGGCCTTCTCATGCTCTTCTTGACGAAGCGCTTCTCTAGCCTCATCTTCGGCTTTCCTTGCGGCTTCTTCGGCCTGCCTAGCGGCCTCTTTCGCCAGCATAGCTTCTTCCTCAGCAGCCTTTCTTGCATCTTCTTCAGCTTGTCTTGCAGCTTCCTCGGCTTGCCTTGCAGCTTCCTCGGCTCGCCTTGCAACCTCTTCAGCAGCTTTTCTCGCTTCTTCCTCAGCAAGTTTTGCCTTCTGTTCTACGAGTGATTCCAACTCTTCTTTGGATGGTTCGACAACTGCAGGAGCTGCTTCTTTTGCTTGAAGCGCTTCTGCTTCGGCTTTTTGCCGGTATTCTTCCCGAACCTTTTCTCGAGCCTCTTCTTCTGCTACACGAATCATTTCTGCAACTTTTTCTGCAGACCGTGCTTCAGCAGCCTCTTTTGTCTCCACTTCTAGAAGTTCTTTTGTGCTAATTTTTGAGAGGACTGCTTTGGTAAAAGATTGAAACTCTTCATCCGAAATTTCACCTGACATTTGATTACGGGCTTCTTCCATCAACCTTTGAATTTCTGGCGCAAGAAATGCTCCAGGATGTGAGTCTAATTGTGCTCTAAATGTAGTGTAAAATGAACGATGTTCGGTAGAAATTGCGCCATCTACTGTTATTTCATCTTGGAGAGAAGACAATATTTCGGTAAGATTGAGGGTTGTTGTCACGCTTCATCACCTCTGTATTCATACAGGGGTCACTTCTTCAATCCATGAATCTTACGCGCTTCGTCATTCGCCCAATGGAATGCTAGTTTCAGCAAACGCAAGTAGTGACCAAGTCCATCTCTTTCCATGCGAGCGTGAAGTGTTTCGTTTTCGATGAAAATGTCACCCCATAGGTTCGCTGCTGTTCCTTTATTGCCCTTAGGTAAATCGAAGACTTCCTTCGTTGCTGGTTCGAGGAAAGATTTCCAAACTCGAGCGGGGTTAACTGCCATTGTTACCTCAACGATGATTTCGTTTTCATTTAGGCCTGTGCCGGTTTGCCACGAATCTGCGCCCATATCTGCAAGGAACGGCAGACAGATATCTTGAATCGAAAGACTCGTCATTGGGTCTGCGTTGGTCAAACCAGTGTAAGCTTCGCGCATTCGTCCACGGTCAGCTCCACGAGAGCCTGTAATCGAACGAAGTTTGTCGATAGAGGTTGGGACGAGGAAACGGATATCGGTATAATACACAAGTGGATTATCGTCCTTTGCAGCAAAAATGTGAGCATAAGGTGCTGCGTCTGCAGTTTCACCAAGTAACTCAAGAGGATATACCGTCTTCAGAGCATTGGTAGCAATAGATTGAACACAGCGGCGCATCAATCGATCTGGTGCAGCAGAAATGTCGTTGAAAGTTTGAATGTACTCATCCATACTCATGACATCGTATCCACGGACAGAAAGAATAGAGTGAACGTTTGGTCCGACTTGCTTTTTATCTCCATCATGGAAATCGGCTTGACTAATCCAACGAGAACCTTGTGCAACGTCACTTGCTGCAACGAGGTCGGCATATGCTTTGAATCGGCGAGTAACCCTGTTCATGAAGTCAGCTTGGTCGAGTTTTGTAAAGACCGTTGACTCGTAATTCGACTTGAGTGCGTGGTCTGCAACTTGGCTCGCATTAACGCAGGTTAACAGATTGCCTTGGTCTCGCGGGTAAACGAGGAGGCGGCGGCGTTTTGCCCCTCCACCGAGTCCACCAATCCACGGGTCTGTGAGCATGTAACCGAACGAGGCACAGACTTCGAACAATCGAGCATATTTGTCTTCATCACTGGCACTTGCAATCCATTCGTCTAATCCAGGTTCGATGCAATGGAATTCGAGAGGTACCATTTCTGAACCAGCACCGAACATTTGTCGGACTGTAGAAGAACTCATCATACCCATTAAACTGTACAGAGAAGTCTTTCCGGTTGTCATGAAGACATCGGTAATCCCTTCTTCGCCGAACGAAAGACGGCGGTCTGGAAGGTTGACAAGAAGGTTAAACGCCGTAGGCGATTCACGATTTCCATTAACTGCAGGCCAAATCCAAGTGCCGGGGCGAGTCATAATGTAGCCGCTCGCATCCTTTCCGAATCCAGCAGGTGAATATCGAGTCCACCCAAGTCGGTTGTTAAATGAAACACCACGATGCATCAAAGACGGGTAGAAACATTGGTCGAGAGGGTCCGAATCGGGCACGACACCTCTGTGTCCAAGACCCCATAGAATTGGCTCCCACTCGGGTTCTTCTCCTTCTGGTGCACCGAGGAATGGATGGTCAACACCAGGCCCATCTCCAGTTAGGAACGAGCCCCCCATGCGCTCTTCGTCCCCAGTAGAACAAAAGAAAAGGGTTTGAGTTGTTGACAGTTGTTTCGGAGTCCACATGTTTGCGTTTACAATTGTCTTTTGTTTGAGGAATTCCGCAACATTCGAAATTCGGCGTTCGAACTTGAATCGTTCTGCTTCAATCCATGTCGAACCCAAAATCAAGTTGGTATTGAGGAGTCGTGCTCGAGCTGGCCCGATATATCGGACTCGAGGATCGGATTTGGTGGTATCGGTTGTTGGCAATTCCTCCCATGGACCCTTTCTTGGGACATATTTCAAGAATGCTTCATGGTCGAATTGATCGACTTGGGCTTTTGATACTGCTTCCTCAACGACATCCATGAGACGGACATATGTTTCGCTAGGTCGCATTTGGTTTGTTTCAATGTACGCTTTGTTTGATACTGATCGATGTTCCCACATATTTTCACCTCAGAATTTTTGTTTTTGTCCATCTTCACCGATGATTGACTCGGATGTTTCGTCATCCGTTTGCCCTTCTGTTTCAGTTTGAACTCCAGCTTCGGCATCGGCTTCGGCCTGGGCTTCCGCTTCTGCTTCGGCTTCCGCTTCTGCAACCATTTCAATGGCGAGTTTTTCAGCAGATTCTTGAATCTCCTCTTCTTTGACAGCAGAAATAATCAATGCGGCTGTAGCCTGCATAGAAGCATCAACATATGGTGCTGCTCGGTAGAAGTACTGAACCATGATTCCAACGGTTCCAAAGATTGCTCCAAGACCGATCACCCAGCCATTGTTGATGTTTTGTGAACTGCTTGGGTTGTTGAACAACTCGGATGCTGGAATACCGGTTTCAGGTGGCCACCATGTTGCACCTGCTGCATTTGTGAGAACTTCAATCGTGGCCCAAACAGCGTAAATAATCATCAAAATTGACAGATAATTGACGGTTGAACGATTCTCAAGAAGAAATTTGATGAGCGCCCTTTGGTCGCCACCGCTTGCCTTGTTATCATCGGTCATGATTAATGCAACCGTCCCCTATTTAAAAAAAAAACCCATTCATTAACGGAAAAAGTGAGTTTGTGAACATACTGCGTTAACGACGGTTTTTCTTGCCTTTGTTTTTTCTGCCTTTCGCACCGCGATTACTGTATTCCCATGCCCGACTATCACGGCTTCTGCGGTCAGAAACATCTCTCCAAGCATTGTGAACAGGTCGGTCCAATGAGTCTGGCATTTCCTCGAAAGATTCGATGCTGAGATGAATACCGCCCAATTCCTCCTGCAACTGTCGAACATTCTCCCCGCCTTTACCGATGAGCGTTGAAATCATGTTTTGGGGCGCGTAGATTGTCGCACTCGATTCTCCTTTGAAATCAACCTGACACTGAACACCCACCCATTGCTGGATGATATGCGCAAGTTGGTCGCGTGCCAGTGCTTTCATTGGGGATACTGTGCCGGCTTGACGACCATCGACTGGTACTACAGCAATCTCTGAGCCAAAGGCGAACATTTCATGAGTTATTTTTCCGCTTGGGAATTCAACCACTTCGATAACCGGTCGAGCGAGTTCTTCTTGCATCCCGGTTGGCGGCTTGACAGTCATACGCAACTCCAACACCTGTTGGATCGCCCCTGCTTCAACATGGATAATAGTATCAAGAACTTGACTGACAAGTCCTAATTCAACTTTACCAATCAACCGTTGTATCGCCTCGAGGGCGGAGTTGGCATGCGTAACTCCTAGAAGTCCAACACCAGCGAGACGAACATCTGAAAAAATCTCAAAATCTCGTGCACGACGGACTTCATCAAAGATTACAAAGTCAGGGCGCACTAGAAATATTATTTCTGCTGTTTTTTCTAAATCACCCTCTAGAGGAGCGTATTGAGTGATTCTGTCAGCCAATTGCAAGTCTCGGGGCGCTTCCATGGTTTTCACCATCGCTCCAACTTCTGTATCCAAATACTCTGCAATCGCTTGTGCAAGGGTAGTCTTACCAGAGCCTGGCCGGCCACAAATGAAGACCCCGCGGTGATGGTCGGCTAACCTCTCGACAAGTCGAGAATCAAGTTGGTATTCGTTCAAGGATAATTTAGCAACTGGGCGGACTATTGTAATTTCACGTGCATCGGCAAATGGAGGCCATGCACACGAAATTCGGAGATCGCCGAGTTGAATTACTTGACACCCCTTCCGATCGATTTCCAAAAAACAATCGCTCCGATTACGGTTCTCCTCGACCAGTTCCATCAATTCAACCTGCAAAGCTTCCATTCGGAGAGTATCCCAATTTTGCTGCGATTCTAGTTCAAGAAGTTTGAGAGCACCTATCGAACCTTGTTTGACTCGCGGGGGGCAATCTGCCTTGAGAAAAACCGTGTGCACTTGGTCCATCAACAAGTCTTCCAAGGGTTGTGGTAATGATGGGTGGTCGCCAAACTTCGCCATTGCAATCGGCCAATGTCAGTGATGAGGGCCTTTCACCCTTCGCATCGCGAGTACTGCGTTATCAGTTGTTGCGAGGTTGAATGAGTGCCCCAGTCCACCAAAATGAACCAATAAAGCATAACGACAATGCGTAGGAGCCTGCGGTCGGCCAACTGAACACTCGAATACAAATCTCAGCAAAAATTGCGATTGATACGAGAAAACTGAACATAACGAGAAGGCCTTCAGAATTTAACCCAAGTGTACTAAATGTTAGCTCTTTCTCAGAAAGGCCCCAAACAATAGCGACGAGTGTTGAAAGACCTACAAATGTCAGGGCCCCATCCATGGCATTTCCCTGTAGAAATGATGCTGCTAAGGAAAGAACGAGGCTACCGAAAAACATTCGTTGAACGGTTGTAAACGAGAGGGCCATGTTTGACCCAATGGTCAATGATTCTTGAAGACTCGCAAGAACAATGTTCTTTTTCAAGCATATTGTGTATACCAATTTTTCATCCATGAAGTGGCCATATCAATCAGTTGGGCGGTCGTCAAGAGAGATTCCTTGGTGGATTGAGCGAGTTCTGAATTTGAAAGAATGTTTTGATATTGCGACTCAAGTGGGGATATTTTATTCGAAGCGGGCAACGGTAATGGGGGATTATGGCGTGAATCAACGTGAAGGCTGCCGTCTCCTTGTAAATTTAGATAGAGGAGGTTTTTCGTTCCCTCAATTGTAACTGAAAATTGTGAATCAAGCCCCCACCCTACCGTTACTTCTACTTCAATGTTCGATGCCCGCTGCACGTCTTTGTATTGCAGTCGAATGTTACCTTTGGATGCCTTATCTAAAGGTGTAATTTCATCATTACTGAATGCAACTGCACTCAAAATAAGAGGATTGAGTCGAAGATTCGCCAAGTATGGTACTGTGTCAAAAGCATGAGACGCAAGACCGGAAACGATATTGCTACCTGTACTTCTGTTCCGAGAAGAGTACTTGACATAACGTATCGACTTCACAACACCAATATCGCCTCTTCGTATTTTCTTTTCTGCCTCCAAGACAACAGGATGATAGCGTAGTAGATAGCCTGAATGAAGATTGGATGAATATAGGGCAGCGATTTGACTCAGTTTTGCGACCTCGCCCGATGAAGTAGCTGTTGGCTTCTCAATGAGGACGTGAATTCCCTTTGACATGATTTCGCGACCTAAGATATAGTGTGTTGAGTTTGGAGTAGCGATTGTTACAAGGTCAAACGAGATTTTATCGCACATTTCTTTCCACGAAGAATATTTGCCATCAACCGATTGTGGAAGCGATTCAAGTCGTTTGGGGTTAATATCGCAAGCAAAAACCTGATCGATGCGGCCTTGTTTTTTCATTTCAAGCAGAGTGGAAATGTGTTTCATCCCCCAACGGCCGCATCCAATGACACCAACGCAGTACGACATAACAACAACTCATCGATAATTGTCTGGTTTCAAGAATTCGCCACTTGAATCTTGAGACTGCTCGCCCATACAGCGCCCAGTTGGTCCTAAGTGATGAACTAACCGTAATTGCAAATCAGACGATTCCTTTTTCGTCCGCCCTAAATATTTTTAGGGTATCCTAAATTAGGTTGCTTTGGTGAGATGATGGATGTGTGTGAATCATGTGGAAGTTTGATGCTCATGGGATGGGTTGCATGCCCTTACTGCGGTTGGCAAAACGACATGTTGATGAATTCAAATCGGAGTCTCGTAGAACTTGTGCAGATGAATTCTGACCGTGAAACCATTGGTGGATGTTCGGGGTCTTGTTTAGGTTCTTGTTCAGGAAAGAAGAAAAAGAAGATGAAGTCAAAGTGTTGCAACAAACACAAGAAAAAGAGCAAAAAACACTGCAAGCGTTGCCCTGAAAGAAGAGTAAGTGAATTGTCAACAAGCGTTTCCTCGAATGTGGGATTCTAGCCCGAGGTCGCTCAAGCAGGATTTGGGCTGCTACCACCTGAATCAGAAGAGGAAGCGCCTTCAGGAGCCTGTCCGCCCCCTTCACCAGTTGAATTTTCGGAACCTTCACAATCCTTACATTCTTCTTCGTCTTCCAATGATTCTGTTTCGGTACTGGATTCGTAATATATTGTGTCGTAGGGATTAGAATAAGGCAATTCGATACTCACCGTCTCATTCATCGATGTAAGATTCGTTGCGGTCACTCCGCCAGAGGAAAGAGCATAGACATAATCTCCCATGAATATTGAACGACGGATGTTGTACTCACTCCACCAATTGTGATTATCCCCCTGGTCATACAGGTGAGAATGATCGACTGTTCCGTGTACCGAAAGATTTCCCGTTTGTTCTGAAACATTCACCAAAACTAATTTTGAAACAAACACGTAGTTCCAGTTGTAATGCCCGTTGGAATCGGTCCAACTTTGGTATTTGTAGGTCGAAAGAGGAATTGCAAGCAGTCCTTTCGGCGCCCAATATTGGAATGCCTTGTGTTCGTATGAAGCCTCAGAATACGACCAAACCCACCCGTCACTCGATGGATTGGTTACTGGGGTAAGCGAAAGAATATCGTCAACAGAGGGGGTTGATGGGTCGGTGATGTTGAACAATGAAAGACGAGTGCTGGACCAATCAAGCCCAAC
>JASLVU010000090.1 GCA_030741225.1 Candidatus Poseidoniaceae archaeon
GCTGAAGTATCTCAAACATTACATTCCGGCTTTTACCGGCGTTCTATTCATCGTTTTTGTGTTGCTGGGTGAGAATTACCCAACATTTTTTGCTATCGCATGGTCCCTGTTTTTGATAGTCGGCGACTATGTTTTGCCTCGAGACACAGAAATTCAGAAATTTTCGTACCCTTCGATTTTGAATGTTTCAATTTACATAAATTTACCAATATTGTTTTGCTTAATTTTCCTTGTTGTTTCTGTTTTTGGAAACAATTCCCCTGATTGGTATGTTGATGGTTTGTATGCATTGTTTAATGTGGATTTTTTGGCCGTTGTAAACTCCTTTACCGTTGCTGATAAATTTTCTATTCTTTTTCAGACCACATTACTCGTGGGTATACTTGGTACAGTCCCTGGCCATGAACTAACGCATCGAAAGAAGAAAAAGTTTGACATGTTCGTTGGAAATTGGATGCTTGCGTTTTCCTGGGACTGCACTTTTGCCATTGAGCATGTCTATGGACATCACAAGGAAGTGTGTCTTGATGAAGACCCTGCATCGGCAAAAAGAGGAGAAAACATCTACCTGTTTCTCATCAAAGCCAGTTATGAAGAACAAATCAGTGGGTGGAAACTGGAAGCAGCTCGATTAAAGCGAAGAAATCAAAATGTCTTCAGCATTCACAACAGAATGTTGGTTGGATACTTACGGTGCACAACAATCACGATTCTTGCGTTTATGTTTGGAGGTTTATTTGGCGTACTTGCTTTCCTCTTGTGTGCATTTGCAGCAAAGTTGTTACTCGAAGCTATCAATTATATCGAACATTATGGTCTTGTTCGTGAAAAGGGGAAACCAGTTGGAATGAGGCATTCTTGGAATTCGAATCACCTGCTAAGCAGCGTCTATCTCTGCAATGTGACTCGGCATTCTGACCATCATAGATCTACTGCATTGAATTTTTGGGAACTCGATCCATGCCACGATGATGCCCCTCTCTTACCGTACGGTTACTTGTCAATGTTGTATTTGGTATTACTTACACCATTTTTGTACAAGAAAATTATGGCTAAAGAATTATCCAAGTGGGACCAAAACATTGCTACAGAATACGAAAGAAATTATTATTTGAACGGGGTAAATTCACCTTCCGGCATTGCGTCTTAAAGATGAATCACTTCATATTCATGAATTTCAGCAATCTATCTCTTTTCCTGAGACAGTGTTTCGAATACATTCCAATTAAGCACATCTATCGAACCGGAACGGGCCTATATTGGCATAAGAATTGATAACGGTTGGGCTACAGGGCAAACTATGTCTGAGAAGCGCATCCTGCGTAAGATGAAGAAACTGGCATCTCGAATCGGTGACAAAATCGAATCGGTACGTGATGAGGTTGAGGACTTGGAAATCGAGTTCGAAATTCTTCAAAAGCAGATTAAAAAGCTAGAAACAAAGAGTTTCTACGATAAAGAAACAAAAGGCGAAAAGCGCCAATCTGATGACGAAGAGGATGCTGACGATGATGATGATGAACTCGTTGATTTGGAAAACACTTCTGTTGTCACTGTAAAACCCAAGTTCTAATCTTTAATCTTAATGATTCTTGAGGAGTGAATTTTGAAGGTTATTCTTCTTCACTTCCGAAACTCAATGTTGTTGGAATCCGGGCTGCACTTGCTTGACCGTTCATTCTCCCGTTGAGCTCTATATCAACACTCTCGGAATCACCCTCCAATTCTACCAAAATGAATGTCCTGTTATCATGCGCCATTGTGTCCAGAAACACTTCTTCTCCACGGAAGAGGAAACGTGGCTCAACATGACAGACTGTCCATGGCTGGCCAACTGGTGAATCAAAACGCAATGCGGCCAAATCCCACATTCCTTCAATAATGTGTACTCCAACCATGACAGGTATTGCCTTCTCATTTTTTGCTAATCTTTGATCGATTTTCCAAACTGCCAATGCGATATTTGAAGTTCGATATTCAAGGTTAGGTTTGCCCCAAGCAGTATTTGCTTCTTCCCAATTGAGTAAGTTGACTGCTTGCAAGGCTTTTTCTAGGTCTCTTCGGGACTGTTTTGGAGTAGAGTCTCCACTGTCGAGCCGTTTTTTTAGTGATTGAAGTTGCTCAGATTTCATCAACAAATCGAGTGCTGATTTTTTGCTTCGACGGTATGACAAAGAAAACAAAACTACGGGTACTAAAAATAACGCACCAAGGAAGAAACGCGCACGTACTCCCCATTTTTCTGCGTTTTCATCTGGTGGGAAATAAGGCTCATTTCCTTCATCGATGAGATTATAGGACGATGAAATGAGGTATTCAATCGGCTCCACGTGTTCCCCCCAACTGTTCGAAGTTAGATTCGTCGAATTGAGAACTGCAACCCGTACGAAATGTGTTCCACGTCCAACTTCGAGGGTGGTTTTGATTTCTCCATTTGATAGTATGTTCGCTCTCGAATCAATTTCTTCCCAATTTTCTTGGTCGATGTTCCAAACCTCGAGCTTGAGATTTTCCAGTTCACTTCCCTCCAACACAACTTGGATGATGTGTTCCGATTCCTCCCATCCCTCAATTTCGAATCTGTACACATCTGCAATATCGTGAATTGAAAGAGTCAGTTGTGCTGCAAGTGGCGAGGTTTCTGTTGGTATAAGTGGCCAAGAAGAATTGTCGGTCTGTTTTGAAGAAGGTCGAACCGATGGTGCTTCCTTGCCGCTGGTAATATCTGAAAAATCAGTAGAGGCTATATCTATCCAGTGAACTTGAGAAAGGACTTCCAACTGAACTGCGCTGACATTAGGATAGGGATAAAATACATTCGGTTCAACATTTGAAACTTCTATTTTGCCACTTGCTATCCAATTTCCTGACACAAGTTGCCGAATTTGAATCTCTACTGATTCGTGTTGTGCATGAAAAACTAAACTTTGTGTTTCGTTGATTGCGATGGTTGTGCGTGTACTGTGGTGGCCAGCCAAAGTTATGTTGCTGTGGTTGGTGAAAAAGGGTATGTCTTCTGATGAGGGGTGAAGAATTGTTTTCGCTGCCCATGCGGTATTCACATCAGAACTTTCCACTTTGAGTATAGCACGGCCTGAATTGTCAAAGTGCCAATATTTTACTTCTTCATATGCGTTGGTTGGAACTTCGTGAGTGTACTGCAATGTCTCATTGTGCAATGTTTCAGTGGTTTGATTTTGGAAGTACACTGAAAAGGTAATATCTCCGGTAGCGTGGTATGTTTCCAACTCGAATGTGTCGCCTGAAGAGATGTTGATTGGGATATATTCGGCCATGGATTGTTCAAGAATACCTGTGAGGAAAGAGGGAGAGGAGTATTCTCCGTGGGGAATTGCTCTCAAATTTCCTCGTGATGGATCTATGCACGATGCTAACTCAACGCATTTGGTGATAGTATGAAGCTCAACAATCTCGCTTGGTGAGGGACGGACTTTCTGGTAATTTTCATCGATCACTTCGATAAGGGAGTAGTATACATGTTCACTTTCAGTCGACGTGATAGTCATCTGAACGGTTCCGTTAGTTTGTGCTTGCAGTGTGTGTTCTTTTGACGTTTGATAGTTCACGCCATCGAGTTCAATAACTGCAGTGCATGATTGGCAGTCCAGTGTAAGACTCAACCATTGTCCCTCAATCATTTCCCATGAACGCGAGTGATTGTTAACACCGTCAGATAGGAAGCCGACGGTTCGACCATCGGAGCTAATGGAGTCCTCTTGCGTAAATACATCAGTTGAGGCAAAGACGAACGGAGAGCATGTGACGAGTGAAATCAGCAGTATCATCACAAAGGATTGAGACCAAAATCTCGATTCATTGGACCCGTCCATAACCTTGCCTGCAATGTATTTGCTTTGAACTTAGGCCTTGCTTGAAGTCCAATGCTTGAAGAAGCGATGACATTTGGGTGGTCCATGGAGGATGGTCTGGGCCGCACCGTTACGCAGCGTTATCGATTTGCACGACAATGGGCCTTGGGAGACCGCAAAAACCCTGTTTCTTTCACTCCAGCCTTGGTTTTACTTGATGGTGATGAAGGTGTTGAGCCACAATTAGCTCCTTTTCGTTCATCAACAGATGGAAAAATCCCATCTACACTTCATTTTGAGTCACGGCTCCCCCTTTCTCCACCACTTTTCGAAACAAATTCTCCATCATGGAGCGTTTCAATTGGCAATGTTTTACCGCCATCTCTCGATGAAGCAGATGCCGGCGAACCTGCAGGAACAGCTCAGATACTTCCTGTTTCTTGGCAACGTTTGAACCATGATGCTGGATTGACAGATTCGTCGCTGAAGCCAGATGTCGTTGTCTTGGTAGACGCTGTCCAACTCGCAGCCCAACCCGGACGATTGGTTGAGGCAATTCTTACCATTAAGCGCTCATTCCCAGGTGCTTTGCTTTGGACACCGGGCTTGGGTGGGCCTGACAATATTGCAGTTCTTACTTGGTTCGGAGTTGACCTGTTTGATCTTTCTCGCTCGCGTCAGGCCAGTGCAGCCGGAGTTCTGCTTACTGAACAAGGCCCTCGATATGCAGTTGAAAGTATGGGAGAAGATACGAATTTAGCAGCGCAAGTGTCCCATTGGGAGATGGCGATTGCCTCGGTACGTGCTGCAATGTCGAGCGACCAACTTCGTTCTCTTGTCGACCGACAATCGTTGAACAGTCCACGACTAGTCGAGCACTTGCGCCGTCACGACCATCTCTGCCAAAATGTGCCTGGACTGCTGTCTTCACATGTTGCGAAGAATTTTAAATTCCCGTGTCATTCTGTTTCGATTCAGTCAGACCCGATTATTGCAGATTGGGAGTCATACATTGCATCAAAGTATACGGCTCCAACAGGCCTCGATACTGTTCTTGTTTTACTGCCTTGTTCCGCCCGAAAACCCTATCGTTTATCGAAATCTCATGGACGGTTTATTCGGGCAATTGGGACTTCAGCCTGTCACGAGGTGATGATTACTTCCCCGCTTGGTCTTGTCCCTCGTGATTTGGAAGAAATTTGGCCTGCAGGGCATTACGATGTTCCAGTAACTGGTGATTGGACTGGTGATGAACTTTCACGAATTCAGAGAATGTTGGATTCCTTGGTTGACCGGCATTCTTACAAACGCATCATCAACCATTCAGGTTTTGAATACCACCATCAATCCATTCCAGTAATCGACACACGAGAAGGAGATTCAGCAGGTTCTCATGAGGCACTTGAGCGCCTTTCTCTCGCAGTTAAAGACGCTGTAGATACTTTCAGTGCTCGCGGGCGAAAGAATGAGAAAATCCTCCTCGACAATTTCGCCAGTATTTCTCGAAAGCAGATGAATACAGATGCATGGCTTTCGGGTATGAAAGTGAGAGGAAAACCACCAAGGTATCGACTTGAACACGATAACAAGCAAATGGCACTTTGGTCAATTGACCGCAGTGGTTTTTCATTGCCGAAGGCTGTAATACCTTTACTTGCAGAAATGAGCGTTCTGCCTAAAATTCATTTACATAGCGGTGTAAAGTGGAAGGGTGATATTTTCGGAACACTTGTTGAATCATTCGATACTGACATTCGTGCTGGTTCGGATTTACTTGTTTACCAAGACGGCGTCGTCATCGGACTTGCACGTGCTCATGCCCCGGGATGGGAGTGGCCTAATACCCCCGGTAGGTTAGCGAAATCACATCAGCGATTGTGATCTAGAATGAGGCTATTGGAACAACTCTACCTTGTAGTATATGTTTGAATGAAGCGGAGCGATTAAGAAGGGGTGACAAGTCGGCTTTTTCCTTGGAGTTGTCCTTATGGCACGTATGTACAAGTCACGAAAAGGTAAGAGTGGGTCAACAAAGCCCTATGTCAGCGAGGCACCAGAGTGGTCGAACACGGACACTGCGGCAGTAACTCAACTTGTTATTGACCTTGGTAAAGAAGGTCACTCAACCGCAATGATTGGTACAATTCTACGCGACCAACATGCTGTCCCGAATGCTCGGCTCGTTTTAGGTAAGCGCATTGGCGCTGTCCTCGCCGAGAATAATATTGGTGGAACTTACCCTGAGGATATGATGAATCTCATGCGCCAAGCAGTTGGCATCATCAATCACATCTCCAGTGGCAATCACAAAGACCTTCACAACAAACGTGCTCTTGAAATCACTGAAGCCAAGATTCGCCGCTTAGCAAATTACTACATTTCCGAGGGTCGTTTGCCGTCTGAATGGCGCTACAAGCGTGACGAGTTGCGCTTGATGGTCGAATGATTTTCTCTCGTTGAGTGGAGATTTCATCTACCATTACCTTCTCGCTGTTTTTGGTGGGGCAATGAAAGACTTACTCGTCACCCCACTGTTCCACGATGTCAAAGGCCATCTTGAGTCTCATGTTGACGAAATTCGTAAATCCACAATGGTCCATTTGCATGCTCCTGCTGATGTTTCGGGCCTTCTAGGATTAGCAATGCTTGAGGCTGCATTCCTCGATATTGGAATACAGTATCGGCGTCGCTTTTTACCAGCCCAGCATCATATTCCGCGAGATGAAAGAATTGAACCCGAACTGCCCAAAGATGGCTTGTTGATATTCATTGATCCATTTGAAGACACTTGGAAAGTTGACGAACTTCCTTCTCATGATTATCTTCATATCACTCCATTGTCAGTGAGCGTTCGAATAGGTTCAAAGCAAAAAGAGAGAAGAGGTGCGCTTGATGTTGTGGCACAATGTGCTGCATTGAGTGCCTCCCTTTCACCAAACGGTTCGAAAACTCGTCTTTTACGTCCTTTTTCCTCAACTGGTCTTTGGCTTCGAGAAGCACTCGATACGACCTTTGATCCAATTCATACAACTCTGCGTGACCTTCTGCGAGATGAAGGAGCCTTCCGAATGGTTCCACTACCAGAAGTTGCATCACCTGCACAGGGAATGATACCGGGGTTATCTGAACGCATGCTCAAACGACTGCAAAATGGGTGGGCGACAATGGATGCCGAATCACGTGCTTCAGCCCTAAGCGAACTTGTACTGCCTGCTTTGCAAAGTCCAGCACTTTCC
>JASLVU010000091.1 GCA_030741225.1 Candidatus Poseidoniaceae archaeon
GATTTTGTTTTGAACAACAACGATGTTTTCGATTCCTGCAATTTCCAATGCCATCAGATGCTCTCGTGTCTGAGGTTGTGGACAGGCTTCATTCGCTGCTACCATGAGCATTGCTCCATCCATTATTGAGGCGCCCGTGATCATTATCGCCATCAGTGTCTCGTGACCAGGTGCATCGACAAACGATATCACGCGTTCAAGTTCTTTTTCGACATCATCTTTTCCTTCAGGGTGTCGGCCTGTAGCGTAGTATTGGCCGTCTTTCGTTTTGTAAAAGGCAGTATCGGCATATCCGAGTTTGATTGAAATACCACGCTTGCGTTCTTCAGAATGGGTATCGGTCCAAATACCCGAAAGTGCTTGAGTGAGCGTTGTTTTACCGTGGTCAACGTGACCTACAAGTCCAATGTTTATTTCAGGTTGTGCGGGAAGCTTTCGTGCCATGCTTCCTACTCCTGTTTAACGAACGCCCTCTCGGGTTTCACTCCGATGCTTCCTCGCTCGGCGCAGAGAGGATATCTCCAAGGGATTTCTTTCCAGCTTCGATGACCTTGAGATTGATCTGACGGGTATCTTGGCTTATGGTGTTGCCACGGAAAAAGCGTCGCTTTCGTAGACCGTCTGGCTTGTAGCGGAATCGCTTCTTTTCTCCGCCCTTGTTCTTGAACACAAGGTTGTGGCCTTTGAAACCGGTTGACTGGGTGACAAGAACTGCTTGTCGTCGACCACCTTCAAGGTCTCTTCGGAGTGGGGTACCGGTTTTGTCGGAACCGCCAGTGATTTGGAGTTTGTAGCCAGAAAGCGTTTGTTCACCTTCGCCAACGAAGATTCCGTCTACGGTATCACCAATTTTCTTGCCCAATAATTGAGCATGATTGTTTCCACTAATTTTGAGTGAATAGGACTTACCGCCGTTTTTTGGGTCGGTATCATTCACTACAGCGACAAATTCTCCTTGTTGTCCAACAGCCATAATATCACTTCTAGAACGACCTTGCGACTATCGTCCTGTATTTAGCCCCACCGTTTGATTGCAACTGGAAAAAGAGCCCTCAAAACTTCTTTCTGAGCAGCATTTCAAGCCGACTTGCTAGATCTTTTGGTAGATAATGTGGCATACTAAGGTGCGTCGTTCGCCCCCTTCCGCCGGTAATTGTAGCGACTCGAGAGGTGATGATTTGCCGTTCCTCAAAGTTTTTCAAATATTTCCAAACCGTGGTATGGCTCTTCATTTTTTGTTCGTACTCCTCACAAACTACTGCATAGAGTTGCTCGACATCACCGGTTGTCATTGATTCTTCTTTGGTCAGTCTTCGACACAGTGCTAACAGCACCAACATTGCATTTGAATTGAGATCATCAATGTGTTCTAGGTTACTTCCTTGACTTGCTGGCTCATTGTTGAGCGGAACGTGAATATCTTCGACAGCCAGTCGCCGCTCACTGTGTTCGTCTTGGCGAAATTCACATCGTTCAACAGCCGCGTTGAGCAATTCAATGACTCTTCGTGCATCACCGGTTGGTGCAGCTTTTTCTGCGATAAGACGGAGTATTTCTGTAGTCCAAGTACCGTGAACCAAGCCTTGAGTAGCTCTTTGATTTGCTATGGCTTCCAACCCTTCAACGGTATAGGGCTTGACTCGGATGTGATTGGTGCTTCCCATTCGGGAAATTACTGCAGTTTCCAAAACGTCCAAAACTTGTTCTTGGCTCACAAGAATAAGGGAAAGCGTACCTTTTCCATTTTGGTCTTCATCGATTCGGAGCAATTGGTACAACAAATCATCACCTGAACGACGAAGCATGTGGTCAACTTCATCCAAAACAACAATCAAATGGGATGTTTCTTTTCTTAGAATTCGCCGCAAACTCATCAAAAGTTCGCCCATGGAAAGGCCTCTATCTGGATGGCCGGGTGCGAGTTCGTGCAAAATTCGTTGAACAACACGCATGCTTGTTGAAGCATTTCTGCAATTGACATGAACGCTTCGAATCTTTCTTTTGTTGGACAAATGGCGTTGTATATCTCTACAAAATGTGCGCGCAAGTGCTGTTTTTCCACTTCCAACTGGCCCAGTGATGACGGCTCTGCCTGCCCCTTCAGGAGCATGGAGTGTGGCGAATTTTGAGGCGAGTTCCTTCTGTACATCCTCTCTGCCAACCATCTCCTGAGGGATATAGTCAAAATCAAACACTTCCGGATTCGCAAGAATCCATCCAGCACCAATGCGGTCGAGGTAGTTCGCCATAACATCGGAAGGCTTACGCCAACCGTTATTGAACATACGGTTTGATTTCAAGGGAAGAGTGAGAATTTTCAACAAAACTACAGTTGTTCAAGGAATTTCATCAAACTGGTATCCAGTTTCCCATTTTTTCTCCCCTAGTGCCACTTCCAATTCGAATGGAGTAATCAACGGTTTTTGGTATCGAACCGCATCGTCAATCGCGATTCTTGGACATGCGGTATTCACAAAAGCGTCGACAGGATAGAAATCAATCAATTCTGGACCAACATGTTCCAGTGCCAAAAGGTAACCTTTCTTACCGTGTTTCTCAAGCATACGTTTCATCCTTAGAGCCAAGGTACGACGCATTTGCCCAGGTTTCTCGCCAATCAAAATTCCAAATTTCTGCGCCTCTCCAGATGCCATAATCAACCCAAATCGCTGTCGAAGGATACGTTCAATTCGTTGCAAGGACATTTCTTCAGCATCCCCAGTGTAAGGATCAAGCATTGCAAGAGGTTTGCCGGTGTGAAGTACCAGCCCGATAGGATGGAAATCACCTGAACCAAGGAACAGGTAATGACCGATTGAGTCATCATCACCGGAATAATTGCATCCAAGGACTTGCCCGGGGAACGACAGGCGTGCTCCACCAATTGGAATCTCGACTTCAAAACCTGCTTTTTCCAATCTGTCGTGGAATTCAGGGAGGAGGTGCAGGTGCTGAATGGAACCGACAAGGCCCAATTTTGTTCCTGTCAGTGGCGCAAGACGGCCAACAGCATCCATGAAACGGTCTTGCGCCTCCTCTTCTGAGAGGTCTTCAGGTGCCGGCTGATTTTCCATTCTTTGTCTCGCCATAGCCCTGTGAGCCTCTAAGTAAGCAAGTACTGGCTTAAGTTCTGGGTCTCCGTCATAGGTGACGTCGATGAATTGAGTTGGCATTCCAGAATCAATATTCATCTGTGAATGACCCATGTGCGCAACCAATTCCACACCCATCATTTTCATTTTGTCGTGGACCAAATCACAGGCACCGTAACACGGGTCTGCTGCAAGGATAACTTTAGCACTGGTTTCAGTTTCAATCGAATCCATCATTTCAAGTGCCTGCATCTTCAATCCTTCGGGGACCTGTAAGGCAATCAAACGATTATCGTTTTCTTGAATTCGCTCCATCAACTCCGAAAGCTGGAAGTCGTGACGGTCTAAGTCCATGGATGTCCCCCAGTGCAGGGGGCACGCCACCCCCTCATCAACCCACCCTTTACAGAATGAGTTTATTCATCGAGTAGAACTACTTCTCCGCCATCCATTTCCAAACGAACCAAGGATTCGATGTTGATCTCAGGATATTGTTCTTGAAGAATCTTCAATCCAGGACCTTTTTCGACCACGGCAATAATGTGTGAGACGACAGCACCGGTTCTGCGAACACCTTCAAGAACTGCTTTCAATGTACCTCCAGTGGAAAGAACATCATCGACAATGACGACGTTTTCTCCAGGTTTCATGTCATTGAGGAACATTTCTCCTTTCGAATAGCCAGTTTCTTGACCAATTGTGACCTCTCCTTCAAGCCCATAAGAGCGCTTTCGAGCAATGATCAGTGGAATTCCAGTTTGAACACTGAGTGGTGCAGTAAGCGGCAGCCCCATAGCTTCAATTCCGAGGATGAGGTCCACCCCATTCCAGTCAATTGCTTTTTGACACAAGTCGGTAACTGCTTGTAAGACCATTGGGTCAAGGCGAGGGACTCCATCGGTAATTGGGTGAATGAAGTATGGATAATCGCCTTTCCAAATGACTGGGGCGTTTTTCAAACTTTCACGAAGCCGATTTATAGCATCCGACATGCATGTTGGCTTTGAGAGGCGGAGTATGACCTTTGCTCAAAGTTCAGCAAGGAATTCCACATACTCATCAGGGTCGAGAAGATTCTCGAGGTTCATCTCGTGAGGTTCTATGATGATAATCCAACCGTGGTCGTATGCGGAATCGTTGACTAAATCAGGGTTGATTTCGACTTCACCGTTTACTTCTGCGATGATGCCTGAGTACAGCGAAGGAAATGCGACCTTCTCTTCAGCAGTCCAAATAGAGAACATGTCTCGACCTTCATCGATTTCGTATTCTGCCTGAGGGAGGATAACTCGCAAAACTTCTCCAATTTCAACAGCGAGAAATTCGCTAACTCCAATCATTAGGCGATCGTCTTTTTCTTGATACCAAAGATGGTCTCGAGAGTATTTTCGGTTGTGAGCTACGCTAAATTCTACCACTTCTTCGTCCATGGCTAAACTTCCTTGAACTGGCCCAAACCCCATTGTATATGAATTTGGGCCTATTTCACTTTCAGTGAAAAACGACAAACGGATTAAGAGAGTCGGCGTTTTAGACTCAATGGGACGCCTATGGACTACGCCGAAACCGATGAGCAGCAAATGATTCGCGAACTTGTACGAGATTTCGCCGAAAGTGTCCTTGCTCCAACAGTCGAGCATCGAGACCAAAATCAAATTCCACCGAGTGCTGAATGGCAAGAATTCCTTGAATTTGGTTTACAAGGCGTTACCATTCCCGAACAATACGGTGGCTCGCCGGTCGATGATATTTCAGAATCGATAATCGTCGAAGAACTTGCCCGCATCGACCCGTCGTTTGCAGTGATGTATTGCGTTCATGTCGGGCTGTGTGCAAAGACCATTGCTCTGCACGGTAATGATGCTCAAAAGGAACAGTATCTTACTCGCCTAGCAGCAGGTGATGTTGGAGCTTACTCGCTTTCAGAGGCAGGTGCAGGTACCGATGCAGCCGCAATGATTTGTAAAGCAAAACTTTCTGATGATGGAAAGCATTACCTTCTCAACGGCGAGAAAATGTGGGTCACAAATGGAGCTCAAGCCCAAATTATTGTACTGTTTGCTAAAGATGTTGACCACCCAGATTATGGCGTCAAGAAGCACGGTGGTTCCACTGCTTTCATCGTAGATTCATCGTTTGAAGGGTTTTCCGTTGGAAAGAAGGAAGATAAACTGGGAATACGTTCATCAGACACGTGTACTTTGGTTCTCGAGAATTGTAAAGTTCCAGTTGAAAATGTTCTCAAAGGCGTTGGAAAAGGATTCCCAATTGCCATGAATGCATTGGACAACAGCCGTATTGGAATTGCTGCTCAGGCTCTCGGCATCGCTCAAGGAGCATACGAGGCTGCACTGCAATACGCACATGAGCGCGAGGCGTTTGGCAAACCTATTGCATACCATCAAATGATTATGGCATACCTTGCAGATATGGCGACTCGAATAGAAGCTGCTCGTCTGCTTGTGTACCGTGCCTCTTGGGTAAAGCAGCAGCATTATGAGCACGGTGGTCCACGACATTCGAAGGAAGCAAGTATGGCGAAATTGTACGCAGGAGACACTGCAATGTGGGTTTCGGAACGGGCGATTCAAGTGTTGGGTGGTTACGGTTACACCAAGGAATTCCCAGTTGAGCGATTTTTCAGAGATGCAAAAATCACTCAAATTTACGAAGGGACACAAGAAGTTCAACGAATTGTAATTGCTCGAGCCTTGAAGTAATTCAGCGTAGAACAGGGTCTCGACCCTTCAACAATGCGAGTCTCCTTCCACTCGACCATTTGACAATTTGACCTACGCAGTTGATCATTGTACCAGTTTTCAGGGAGAGTATCGCATCGTTTGTATCGGCTGGGAACATGACTCCGGCTGAAAACGGACCGCCGTCAATTTCACCAACAATGGTATATCCGCCACGATATTCACCGTCGGCCACCAATGTTCGGTCAATTTGCTCGACTTTCAACGCACACAGGTGCTCATAGCACTCGGCGATAATCGCATCTGCTTCACTTGAAAGCCGAGATTTTTCGAGTTTTTCAATCATCAATTCAGTTGAATTTTCAATTTCCCAAGATATTGTGTTGATGTGGACTGGACCAGTTTCATGATGATCGGCATGTTCTGCAACTGCTTTTGCCCCCATCTCTTCGATAACTCCTGCATTATCGGTGATGTCGATGACATCGATATCAAGGACTTGCAAACCAATGGTGTTCAATTTCTTATCGATAATATCGGTGCAGTGGTCCAAGAACCATTTTTTGTTGCGATTGATGTCTTCAATCGTAATCATGCTAATGGCCAATGTAAATTCCTCGGAAACTATCTCTCTTGCCATTTGCTCTATTTCAGCAGTTGATTGTCCGGAAAGCGCTTTTCTACCGTTCTCTTGGATATGTTGGTCATCAGAAGCACCTACGGTAACATTTGCCGGTATGGTGAGTAAAATCTTCTTTTTTGAGGGGATATCTTTGAATTCAAAATCAAGGACGATTTTAGATGGAATCTCGACCGTCTCCTTAGAATCTGAAGATGCTTGTTGCAACTCATCAGATGAGCGAATACTCGATGATGGTTCAATACTCGAACTGGAGGACATCATGGAACGCAGTTCGTCACCGTGGTCAAGTGATTTTTGCTCAGCACCAAGACTCGCTTGTGCAATCAGTTCTCGCGCTTCAGCCTCCGTCAATTCGGGGGTTTCGTCAAGCTCCTGCTCCAAATCTTCAAATTCATCGATTGGAGGTGGTTGCTCGAAACCGATTGATTCAAGGAATCCCCACCATTCCTGTACGGATAA
>JASLVU010000092.1 GCA_030741225.1 Candidatus Poseidoniaceae archaeon
TGACGATGGTATCCATGCCGGCTACGGTCGAAGAAATTCCTTCGGCAATAGTGGCTACAGGAAATTGCTCAGTGACGTTGGAAAGGTCGACAATGTCGTTATGATATGCGAGTCGAATTCCATCCGATGTCACCTGTTTCATGGTTGCTCGCTCAGCAACGCTCATCATCGAAATCCCCCAATCAGACATGGTGGCCTCGTCTAGATAATGCAGTGCTACCACAAAGTCAAGGGTGGCCGCTGCCTCATCACGTAAATCGAGTTTTATCTGAATGTCAAGGGCTTTTTCGTTGGTAGGAATGGCAACAGTACTGGTGTCTGACCTGTTTCTGTGAACCATTTCGACCTCGATTGGAAGTCCGATATTTCCGTCGTTTACCCCTGCATTACGGTGGTCGATTTCCCACTCACCAGCAAAGTATGCAGGAGGGCCAGCACGTGCGGCACGAGTGCCGTTCGCATCAACGCTCTTGATGGTGGCGTATTCTGGAGGATTGAATGAATACGAGGCTTTGTGCCCTGGCATTCCAACCAAATCAAACATTGTGGTTACTTCAGTTCCCATCACCAGCAATCCTTGATAGGAACGTTCCAAATCGAGTTCTGAGTTTGACACGAGGTTAAACGAGTCGGGAGAGATTGTAATATCAACGGTGCTTTTGATGCAAATCGGGGGTTCAAATGCATTGTTCACAGAATTCCCTTCACTGGCTGCATCGGATAATTCATCGGTCGAACACGCAATAGTTGTCCCAGCATTCGTGTACGATGTAACATAATCTGTGAGCGGGTCAGTGGCAGAACCAAAACCCGACTCTACTGAATCTTTAATCGATTTATCAATTTCAGTAATGAGTTGGTCTTGGACCCGAACATTCGGAGCAAGTACGGTATTGAACTGGTCCCGAATAAGGTCGGCTGGTGCTCCGTCATTTGCATCCAGTCCGTCACTCGCAAGTGCTGCTTGAATTGCAGGGATACTATCCAAACCAAGTGCAGAACGATTGAATTCACGAATTGCCCAAACCAATTCAAGGCTGATTGTTGACGTGTCTTGAAGGCTAAAATCGTACGTCCCCTCAATCCAATCTTGGCGTTGAGGAGTAAGGTCCTCATTTGAATCGTATTCATCGCAATCAGTTTGACATGAAGACATGTTTGCTGCAGAGACCAGTGGCGCATACAGGTGCAAGGTCATAACAAGAACCAAGAACACGGATGTGTAATTACCAAGGCATTTTGGTCGCCCGCTGAACCCCGACATGGTTCGCTGTTGTCACGCCATGTTCAAAGTCGTTACTCTCTACGGACACGATATGGCTGACCGTTACGACCACACGACATTTGGGCTTGCAGCCCTTTGTGAGGTCGAAAATGGTGAAATTTTGCACAAGTTTCTTGACAAGAATGAGTTGATTGATTCGTCTTGGCGTCCAAAACGAATTGAGTCAAGACTCGCTATACCTCTGTTAGTGAGACACGAACCCAAACGAGTTCAAGATCTCATTGATTCAAGTCTCGAATTCAATGTCGAATTACAACATATTGAATTTGAGAAAGCTGAACTCTCTAACAATCCTCACCAACAACTGCATCGTACTGTATCGCGATGGCTTGAGTTCGAGGTTGACGACGTTGAAATACCACAATTCATGTCAAAAATCCCGCGTAAGTGGGAGCGATTTGATGATTTGATTGTTCTTCAACAACATGCATTTTCATCAACAGAATGGAACATATTTCTCCAGAACAAAGAGACTGACACTCGACGAGACTTTTGGCGAGATATTGCGCATTCCCTTGGCGGTAAACGGCTTGCTCGACAACATCCAATTGCGCCCGACAAGTTGAGGAGTTCTCAAACCGAACTCCTGTACGGTGATTCGGGATGGGTTGAATTCCTCGATCACGGTGTCCGTTTTGGCTTCGATGCTACTCAAGTCATGTTTTCATCGGGCAATGTCACTGAACGAAGGCGAATCGGTTTCATTCCAATGAACGATGAAGTGGTTATCGATGCATATGCTGGAGTTGGTTATTATTCACTTCATATGGCAAAGCGAAGCTTAGCCAAAGTTGTTCATGCATGTGAACTGAATCCCAATTCGATTAAAGGACTGAAATGGGCAAGAGAAGCCAACAATCTTGAGGAATCTATAGTCATCCATGAGGGCGACAACAATGAAACATTACCAAAACTCTACGGTATTGCAGACCGTTGCCACCTTGGTCTACTTCCATCATCTGAGCCGGTATGGGAACACGCGATTCAATGTCTAAAAATCGCTGGCGGATGGTTGCACATTCACATGAACGTTGATGATTCAAATATTGATGCATGGCGTGATGAAACGCTTGTTAAACTTCGTAAGTTTGCCAAAAAACACAATAGAAACTGGAAAATTGAATCGCCGCATTTAGAGTCTGTAAAATCGTACTCTCCCCATGTGCGTCATATCGTTCTTGATGTCCATTGCTGTGAAAACTAACAGTACGCTTACTCTATCAAGACCGCATCCAGCGTTAGATCCACATCTTGTTCTTCAAGAGAGAGAGGCGGGTCGATTCGGGCAATGTACAAACAAACAATGACCACCAACAGGGCAACAATGAAGCCACCCGAGAACAAAACACCAGAAGAATCCTGCAAAAATGAGAACAAGCCCCCACTCTGTTCTTGGGTTAGGGAAATACCTCGAAGTGTACCATCAGGGTCAGACACACCAACCAAATCGACCGTCACGATGAGGACTTCATTTACAGGACGCCCAGCGAACGAAAAGGGATTTTCAATATCTTCGTCACCGGTGGGGTCATCCGATGTAGGCACAGTTGCAATGGCCCGAACATGAGACATCCCATCGCGAACGATACCGAATGTAGCGTAACCGCCATCATTCCTATTCTCAGGGTCAAGGCCATGAGCCTCTGTTTCAGCAATGTACCACTGTGAATCTGCGGAATCTTGTTCTTGACCTCGAGCCATACCGATAGCGCCGTCGACATGAGACAGGTTCTCATCGTGCTCAAGAGGAATCGTCGTTCCAGTACCGCCACTTCCACACTCAGGATTTGTAACGGGATAGAAGCCTAATTTCTTACATGTTGGATCTCCGGCTTGAGTCACAAAATCATCGATGACACGATGGAAGAATATGCCGGTGTAAATATCTGATTCGATGTTCTTTATCATGTTCGATGTCGTAATTGGCGCCCATTGCTCGAACAATTCAAGGGTAATTGTACCTGACATTCGACTCGCTCCAAGTTCAGGAACATACGATACATGGATTTGAAAAATAGCATTTCCCTGATAGGTCATGTTCATTGGAGATGCTTCTACGACAGGACCGTCGTTCCATTCAAGTGGGTCGATGCCAACCGACCTCCAAGCAGGTTGTTCGTCATCTGCGCTCGCAAAACCGATTCCGCTTGTGCTCATGAGTACGAAATTGGCGACAACAAGTATTGCAAATCGCCCTCTCATGGTACGGCGAGAATGTTATCCCCAATGAATCGCTCGCTTTATCGTGAATTTCATCGGCATTCTCAAAAGTTCATTCAAGGTGAGAGGTGCATGAGTGAATTTACATTTCTAGGGCAAAAAATTCCGAAATTGACGATGTTGGTTGGTGGCGCACTGGTATTGGAAGGTATCGGATTTTATTTTGCAACCGGGATGACCAGTTTTACATCGATGATTCCTGCTGGCTTTGGAATTCCCTTAATCGCAATGAGCATTATGGCAACCCGGCAACCTGAACGTTCACACTTTTGGATGCACATTGCAGTGGTTGTCGGCCTACTGACTTTTTTGGGTGGGGGCATGGGGCTGCGAGGCCTTGCTACCGGTGACCTCACTGCATCAACAATTGCACAACTGCTTATGCTGGTAATTGGTGGAGTCTACACTTTTGCATGTATTCGCTCATTTACCCATGCACGAAAAGCACGTGAAGCAGCAAATCAAGCATGAACGCTCAAGCGTCATGCTCTTGATGGTTAATGCTCTGGGATGCGCATGGCTGGGGACCAAGACGATGATGTCGAAGCGGTCTTGGATGCCATCGTCGTTACTTCATTCAAGTCAAGCGATAGTCAAGGTCGTCGACAATTAAACATCTCTGCAGCCTCAACTGCTGCTGTTGCAGTGGTTTTTTTGTTGTTAGCGATGTTCGTTGGCGAGTCAATTGTCAAACAGACCAGCGAAGAGGAATTTGGTGGCGACTGGTGGGACACCCCTCTCCAATTGCGACATACCATGGACCTTCCTATGGACACTCTTCGAGCAAAATTGCCGGTTGAGGGGGATTACGAAGCACTGCCCTACACAGAGCACTTCATTGAAGTCGAATTGCCTGCGAGCGAACAGGATGCCGGTTTTCCTGGACCTGCATTAATGCATATTGCACTGTGGCTACCGAATGTTCCAGAGGGAGTCAAGATTCCAGTCATCATGACCATTCACCCCTACTACGATTTTGGCGGTGAAGGATTACCTGGAATTGGAGATGATTCCTCACCGAACACAATCCCCGATGGAGGAGTAGGGAAATGGGTGTACGACACATTCCTGCCACACGGTTATGCTCTCGCTCAAGCCTCGACATTTGGAACCGGACAGTCCACACACTGCCAAGATGTCAAAGGACTCGGTGAGCAAACCGGAATACAAGCTGCTACAGATTGGCTTGGACAACAAAATTGGTCAAACGGAAACGTTGGACTGATGGGCAAATCCTACGCAGGTACCACGAATTGGGAGGCTGCTCAAAATCCATCCGAACATCTCAAAACCATTGTTCCAATATCAGGTTCAATTGGCGTTCAAGAAATGTTCTATCGTAACGGCTCGTCAGAAGCCCGCGCTATGGGCTATGACGCTGCATACCAAGCAGCAACAACCGACCTCACCACCGATGATATGCGAGTTTGCAGTGATGACCTTGTCGGCCCACTGAACCCATGGAGTACATGGGGATGGGCTGAGTTTGGTGGTGCCGAATGGTCCGATTATTGGGACGAAAGAAGACACTTGCCCGATGTTCTTGCCAACTACCAAGGCAGCGTCTACATCGTGTGGGGACTCCAAGATTGGAATGTGGACCCGTATCACGCTTTCCCAACGTATCAATTGTTACGAGATGCTGGAATTAATGCTAGAGCAATTGCGGGCCAGTGGGCTCACAATTATCCGGACCAACCGGACCGTCACAACGAACTTTCATCCGGTTACGGCAAAGAAGCCTATCCAAACATGAGCAGAATGGATTGGGCTGTTGAATTGTTTGGTTGGTTCAATTATTATCTCAAAGATATTGGAGAAGAACCGGAACCAATGGTCCAAATTCAAACCAATGACGGTCGATGGCACGTTGAAGAGACTTGGCCTCCAGAAGATGCATCGACACTCTTGCAAGACCTTGAAAGTGATTGGAGTGGTGCAAGTGGTACCGTAAATGGATTTGGCTCCTCGGTTACGATGACAAGCCCGGTCTTTGAAAATGAAACACATATTTCCGGTCTCCCAACCCTTCACTTGGACGTTTCAACTCAAGTGTGTAACGGAGGACAAATTTTTGCAACATTGTACGACGGTGATGCGAATCTACGGCTTGGGCACGCAACAATGGATATTCGATACAGGGACGGAGGATACGATGCAAAACCGACCGCACCAGCCAGCAGTTACACCATGCTCATGGAATTCAATCCCCTCGATGTGATTCTTCCAGCCGGACATGCTCTTCGCATTGAATTAACTGAATCAGGCGAAGACTACCTACCAGGTCCGTGTGCTTCAAATCCTGCCGGAGGGCTTTCAATCAACGGTGGAACCGTCGGACTACCAATTATTGATCGGCCCGTTTCTGATGAGCGATGGTTCCTTGCACCTGCATGGTGGGACCAACAACCCATACCGTCATAAAACAGTGATTTTGTCACGCATGCGGTGTGAAAATGCTAAAGTCTCCGCATACAAACGGATGAAACATGGCTAACCCCAAGGTCAGCGATGCAACTTCGGTTCTGCTGAGTGAACTCGGAAATATCGGACCAATTCTTGGACCAATAATGCTGGCAATTTCTTTGTTTTTGATGTTTAAAGGACACGAAAAATTACAGTTGGTCGCAGGAATTACCGGGGCTGGAATCGGTTTTGTCTTGACTCCGCTTGCCTACACACAGATGGCTGAGTATGGATTTGAAATACGCCAATTATACATCATGTTGCTCTTGATTATAGCGTGCGGCGGAATCATGTCAGCAACCATCCAAATGAGCATCCGAATTATGGCTGGATTTGTGATTTACATCAGTTTTGCTGGACTGTTCGAATTCCTGCAATCGAAAGGATTTGAGGTCGTTGAAAGTGAACTTATTCAAGGTACGATGGCAATTGTCGCCTTTTTCTCTGTCAGATGGATGAGAAACATTCTGCCAATATTTGTCTCAGCCCTGCTCGGTTCACTCGGCGTAATGGGTGGAATGCTCCTGCTCAATGGCAGTCCGTTAACATTGATGACAACCTCAAACAATTCGACTTTGATGATGATATTTGTTCTGTTTATAAAAATTCCAGCAAGACCGATGCAAAAAACAATGGAGCTAAGAATCAAATAGTCTGATAAAGCGATCATTTGGACTCCTTAGTTGAATTTTTTTTAAATGAAGCAAATCTCATCCTGTCCTCAGCTTGAACACTAATTTGTTCAGTGATGTTCTGTTTCTTGCTATTCACTTGAGTTCTATGGACCAAGGTAATGGCTGCAATAATGGCAATTAGCAGGAGAATAGCTGCCAACTCAAATGGGTAAACATAGATGGTATAGAGCTGCTGAGCGATTGCGGTAATATTGCTGTATGAAGGTCCATGCTTATCTGGCA
>JASLVU010000093.1 GCA_030741225.1 Candidatus Poseidoniaceae archaeon
ACAAATTAAGAATGTCGTTTTGAACCAATTAGAGGGCTTGCAGTGGGTCGAATCACTCGCTGGCGTTGAACCATTCTTTCATGATGACAACCACTTTTCGACCAGTTGAGGTAAAATTTCACCAGCCTTACCCTGATGAAAAATATCGTGAACATCGTAATTCAGCGGTTGTTCTAAATTTATGCCGACGCATGTCGCTTTGCAACTCTTCGCAATATGAATCAGGTCTGCTGCAGGTGTAACGTGGCCACTGGTTCCAATCGTAATGAAAAAATCACAATTTTCCACAGCCTCGTAAATCTCTGGCATCATGAGAGGCATTTCATGAAACCACACAATATGTGGCCTTAAGCGCGAATTGCCGCATGAAGGACACTCGACAAACTTCTCGGTGAGTGAGGCTTTATCCATCATTTCAAACACTTCTCCACAGCCCTCACACCGCAATCTGCGCAGTTCCCCGTGCATGTGAATCACGTTTTCCGATTCTGCTCTCTCATGTAAGTCATCAACATTCTGGGTGATAAGAAGGAAATTCTCTCCAAGATATTGTTCGAGCCGTTTCAATGCTCGGTGGGCAGGATTTGGTTCTACTTCAAGCAATTGACTTCTTCTTTTTTGGTAAAAATCCCAAACAAGTTGTGGGTTTTTTTGCCATGCATATGGAGTTGCAACATCCTCAATACGGTGTTCCTCCCACAAACCATCCGATGCTCGAAAAGTCTTGATTCCCGACTCGGCACTTATTCCAGCCCCGGTCAAAACAACAACCTTGCAATCCAAACCAACCCGCATGTCGTCTTTAGAAACTTCGAACTTAATCAAATCTCTGTCTTAGAATAGGATTAATTTTTTTGGAGTATATATCATCTTTCCATGTTCCTTATATTAGATTCAATTTTCGGACAAAACATGTCACTTGCACCTACTGAATACGACTTTGGAGTTCCGGAAAATTACACATTTGCCACAAACATCACTTGCGCCAACGATGAGGCCCGAAAAATGTTCATCGAAGCCTACGGTCACATGCTTAACTACAATCACGAACAAGCCATTGCTTGTTTCTCAAAAGTGACAGAACTTGACCCAACATGCGCAATGGCATGGTGGGGTATTGCATACTGCGTTTCATCGAACTACAACTGGAGCCCAGGTCTTGGTTCGGGCCATGACTCAATCCAGCAAGCGGTCTCTCTCAAAGACGGTTGTACTGAACTTGAAAAGGACCTTATCGATGCACTGGCTCAGCGCCATTCTGCTGAAGCTCGAGATGCAGCAGACCCCACTGTTCTCAACATGGGTAACTCGCCTGAATTAAATGTCGCTTTCGCAGAAGCTATGGCGCCACTTTACGAAAAGTACAGCGGTAATCTTGACGTCGCCGCAATCTATGTTGAAGCACTCATGAATCTGAAGGCTTGGCAACTGTGGGATAAGAACACCGCAACCGGTGAAATCACTCCTGCTGACGACAATACACTCTTGCTTGTCAAAGTCATGGAAGACGCATTTGAAAGCAGCGAAGAGGCCAAAGTACACCCTGCTTTGTGCCACCTGTACTGTCACGCTTTGGAACTTTCTCCGTTTCCAGAAAAGGCCCTTCCAGCGGCAGATGTCTTGCGCAACCTCATGCCTGGACTCGGCCATCTTGTCCACATGCCGTCACACATTGATGCATGGGTCGGACAGTGGAAAGAAGCAGTTGAGTGCAATATTGCAGCTGTCGAAGCAGACGACCGATATGTCGAATTAACCGGCAATGAGTCGCAATTTTACAAATTTTATCGCATGCACAACCACCACTTTATTGTCTGGTGTGCCATGTTTGAAGGTCAGTACGAAACTGCACTCAAATATGCCCGTAAGGCAGTGGATACCCTGCCTGCTGGTGATATGAACTCCGGAGTTCAATTCATGCTTGCTGGCATTATCCCAATGGGGGCAATATTCCTTGAGTCGTATGTCACCATGCCATGGCACGTCATGATTCGATTTGGAAAGTGGGATGAGATTTTGGCTGAGCCAATGTACAGCGACAAAGAAGTGTTCCCTGCCACTATTGCGACACAACACTATGCTCGCGGTGTTGCTTACGCCTCCAAAGGAATGGTCCCTGAAGCTGAAGTTGAACAGGCACTCTTCTACGAAGCACTCGAAAACCCAGCGCTTGCAGGCCGGGTTCTTCACAACAATCTCATGTATCAAGACCCAAGTGAAGGACCATGTATTCTGCTGGTCAACGCTGCAGTTCTTGACGGTGAAATCGAATATCGAAGGCAATACCTAGCCAAAGAAAACGGTGACGCGTATGACTTCACAGAAGCATTTGACCACATTCGTCGCGGAGTTGATCTCTCACTCAACCTTGCGTACAACGAGCCGTGGTGACAGATGCAACCTGTGCGCCACATTCTTGGTGCTCTACTTTTAGTAAAAGTTGAGATCGAAGAAGCAGAAGCCGTCTATCGTGCTGACATCAAACTTTGGAAAGACAACATGTGGGGGCTCTTGGGTCTCAAGATGTGTCTAGAAGCACGAGGGGATGCACCTGATGAGCTCGCTGAAGTCACTGCTCTGTTCAATGAACGTTCGTCACGCGCTGATGTTGTGCCAAGCGTTACATGCTTCTGTGCTCAAACAAAAGATGAGCCAAGTTGCTGTGATTGAGACAAAGACAATCAAAGTTCAGTAATGTCTTGACGTTCGGTAGAAATGCCGAAATCTTGCTCTGCTTGCTCGTAAACACTTGCATCCAAAGAGCCGTTTCGGACGAGAGATGAGAGTGCTGCAAGTGCAACGGCTTTTCCATCGATTTCAAAGAAACGGCGCAAAGCTTCACGGGTATCGGAACGTCCGAATCCATCGGTTCCAAGGACGGTGAAATGCCCTCGAACCCACTGTCGAATCATATCAGGTACTGCAGCCATATTATCGCTAACTGCAACAACAGGAACTTCCGCGTTGCCTAACAGTTGTTCTACCCAAGGTTTCTTTGCGGTTTTTGAAGGATGCAAACGGTTCCAACGATCGCAAGCCAAACCTTCTCTGCGAAGTTCCCCGTAAGATGTTGCCGAGTAGATCTCAGAACGAATGCCGTAGGCTTCGAGTTTTTCTACTGCATCAAGAACTTGCACCATGATTGGTCCAGAACCAATCAATCTCACAATAGGTCCATCACCTTTCGGCGCTCCTCGAAGCAGATACATGCCTCGAAGAATGCCTTCATCAACGCCTTTGGGTTTAGCAGGCATTGGGTAATTCTCATTGTATAGGGCGATGTAATGGATGACGTCCTTGTTTTGGCCGTACATTTCGTCAATACCATGGCGGATAATGGTCGCTAACTCGTATGCAAATGCCGGATCCCATGCACGTACTGCTGGATTCGTGTGTGCCATCAAGAGGGAATGACCATCTTGATGTTGGAGGCCTTCGCCATTGAGCGTCGTACGCCCCGAAGTTGCACCCATGAGAAAACCTCGAGCGCGCTGGTCTACTGCGGACCAAATGAGGTCGGCAACACGTTGGAAGCCAAACATGGAATAGAATGTGTAGAATGGGACTGTGGGATAATGATGGGTTGAGAAAGAGGTTGCAGAAGCGATGAAAGTCGAAGTAGCACCTGCTTCGTTAATCCCCTCCTCAAGCAATTGTCCTTGAGCGGATTCTTTGTACTTCATCAACACCTTATGGTCTACCGGCTTGTACAATTGTCCTTCAGGGTGATAGATTCCAAATTCAGCAAACAAGGGGTCCATTCCAAAGGTTCGGGCTTCATCAGGGATGATGGGCACAATTCTGTTACCAAACTCTTTGTCTTTCATTAACGAGCGTAAAATTCGTACAAAGGCCATGGTAGATGAGACCTGCATGTTGCCTTTTGTCCCTTCATCAAATTCAGCATATGTTGCTTCATTCGGCAGTACGAGGTCAAAATCCGGAACAGTTCGTTTTGGCATAAAACCATCCATGGCAACTCGGCGTTGTTTCGCATAGGCGACCAATTCAGGAACATCTTCAGGCATCACATACGGGTACTTTTCCAAGTCTTTGTCTGAAAAATTGAGTTTTAGATCATCTCGCATGAACTGCATGGTTTCCATGTCCGCCTTCTTCTTCTGATGGGTCGTGTTTCTTCCAGCAAAGGCAGGACCTAATCCAAATCCTTTGATGGTGCGAATCAACACAACCGTGGGTTGTCCCTTGTGTGCTGTTGCTTGAGCGTATGCTGCATGAAGTTTGACAAAATCATGGCCCCCCACATCAGCACACAAATCAACCAATTGCTCGTCACTAAGATGAGATACAATGGCTTGCAGTCTGTCTGAATTAAACAATTCCTTGCGAATTGTTGCTCCATCAGCAGTGAGGATTCGTTGTTCGTCACCGTCAACCATTTGTTCCAAACGCGCAGCAAGTAAGCCATCAGTATCTTTTGCAAACAGTTCATCCCAACTGCTGCCCCAAAGCACTTTGATGACGTTCCACCCAGCGCCTCGGAAACGCCCCTCGAGTTCTTGTACAATCTTGGAATTGCCACGAACCGGACCGTCCAACCGTTGCAGGTTGCAGTTCATCGTCATGACGATGTTGTCCAATCCTTCTCTGCCAGCTAGCGACAGTTGAGAAAGTGATTCAGGTTCATCCGATTCCCCATCGCCCATCGTATACCATACGCGGGAATTCGAAGTGGAAACAAGGCCTCTGTCTTCCAAGTATCGATTAAATCGAGCTTGATGAATTGCCGTCATCGCACCAAGTCCCATACTTACAGTTGGGAATTCCCAAAAGTCAGGCATCAAACGAGGATGAGGGTACGATGACAGCCCCTTGCCATCGGTCTCTTGGCGAAATGACTCCATCTGTTCATGAGTGAGTCGACCTTCAAGCCATGCACGTGCGTATATTCCAGGGGAAGCATGTCCTTGCCAGTACAAGTGGTCTCCTTGCCCATCTCCATCTTTGCCACGGAAAAAATGATTGAAACCTATTTCCCAAGCATGAGATGCAGAAGCATAGGTTGAGATGTGCCCTCCAATGCCGTCGAAATTCTTGTTGCCGCGAGTAACAATCATCATCGCATTCCAACGTATGATGCCATGGAGTCGTTCTTCCATCTCAAGGTCACCAGGATAAACTCCTTGGGCGTCCGGATGAATTGAGTTCAAGTACGGTGTATTGACAACATCTATTTCCACCCCTGAATGGCGAGCAGCATCAACGGTTGCTAGAAGAATACGTCGAGCTTCTTGTTCGCCCAATTGGTGAGAAATCGCTAAGATTGAATCAATCCATTCCTGCGTTGCGACAGGGTCTGGATCTGGTAAAGTTCCTCGAACTCCGAAGCGCATACTTGCTCCTCCTTGGTTATGCCTCTAACCGTAGGGTTTTCAACCCCTCGCTCAAAATCTCAAACAGCGAGACAGAAAATACCCTCAAGTTGACAAAATTTTTATTTTCGGCTCTCCATGCATCGATTTTTGTTCGCTGTTTTCATACTATTCCGGGGTAATCCATAAAAGCCGATTTCACTGCGGGAGGTTTATGTCCGTCGAGGCTATGGTACAAACGATGATTGATGATTTAACTGCCGCTCTAGTTGATGCTGTAAAGCATGACAAGGGTAACGCCGCTGCTGGCACACGTGTCCGCAAGGCTATGCAAGCCGCTAAGGCTGCAGCGCAAGATGTGCGCACCCAAGTTCAAGCTGACAAGAACGCTTGAGGTTCATTGCGCGTTAAAACGCGCCATTCACCTTTGCCGTTGAGAAGGTCCGCTTCTCCGCTGTGTTGTAAAATCCACCCTTCGGGTGTAAACGTTACATCTGGCGAAGTGACGAGTGTTTCAACATGAGACAGTGATGAGTTGAGTTCGAAATCCCAATTGCTGTTCATTGAACGCCAATGTCCAGTGATGTTGTTCTCTTCGGCATCCAGCGGAGCATAGAACGTATACAACCAATGCATTCCAAGCGTATCCTCGGAGACGAAAAGGAAATGATCACCGTCCTCTAAATCCATTGCTGTTGAAGCATCATCAGTCCATGTGGTCTGGCCATGTAACGAAGCAAGCAATGAAAGAGGTAGCAACAAAATGAGAGTCAACACGACGCTTTTCGTTGCAGATTCTGGAGCATCATAAGTTGGAATATCAACATTCTTTTTGACGAGTTGAAGCAGGAAAACCATTGGTAAAAACAGCATTGTGGCGTATCTGCCGTTGTTCCCCATTGTCCAAATTACGCCCGGCCATTCTGCTGCCCAAAGGTTTGATTCGTAACTCCACAGAGCTGCTACATAGACCACAATGGCTGTCAAAAGACCTGCGATATATCCGGTAACCATGGCGACCGATGCATCTTCAACATCGCGCAGTGCGCGTATCAACGGCAACACAAACGGCCACATGGCCATACCGAACAAACAAAACAAGAACACGACATCAAGTATGGAAAAGAAAAGTGCGGTGAGAAAACGAATCGGTTGTTCGACAATTATGCCTAAGGTAGGATTGACCTGAAGAACACCACAGGCAAGCATCGTCAATGCTGTTAAACACGATACAACCGCCCCAACTCTTCGTGGACGATGCATCCAATTCGTATACTTCGAATTGTACTCCAGCGCCTTTCGCCATAACAGTACGAGCGCTGTGAGGAGAAATGCGCCCAAAACAACGCCTTGGCTATCGGTAAATCCTTTGCTATAAACCATCGACATGAAGAAAATGCCACCACAGAAAACTTGCATCAATGTGCGCTTTTGAGATAAAATGCCGGTAAACAGCATAACCGATAGGATAGCAAAAATCGCTAGATAGACTTCCTCATAGCCTCTTCCGACTGAAAAAATC
>JASLVU010000094.1 GCA_030741225.1 Candidatus Poseidoniaceae archaeon
CGCCCTACAGTACAAAGGCAAAGGCAAAGGCGGCGGCAAGAAAGGCAGCAGCGGATTTCAGGGACGATGTTTCAATTGCGGCATCAAGGGCCACACAGCAGCCGAATGCAAGGGAAAAGGCGAAGGAACAGCAGGCAAAGGTTACAAGGGCAAAGGAAAATTCCAGAAAGGAGGTAAACCAGACTCAGGGAGAGGTAGTGGCGGCAAAGGTTCGTCAATTTCAGCTACCGTTTCAGGCAGTGGAGCAACCGGTGGAACAATGGTATGAAGAGGTGGCAAGTTTTTGTTCAAAGATTCTATCATTTCTGAATGCTCTCTTTGTTGCTTTCTCTTCATACGACGGTCGAGACGAGAATTGCCTTCACCTGCCTCGTTTTTCGCTTCAAGACTCTCGGACAAACTGATCTCATTCGATTCAACAATTGCTTCTGGAACTTCAAGTTCGACAATGAGGTCTTCAGCTTCAGTATCGATGGCGAGCAACGGCCCTTCATCTTCAACTGGAGCAATGAGGAGTTCGAGTGATTCTGAATCAGTATCACTGGATTCAACAATTGCCAGCAATTCTTCTTCCCTTCTCGATGAGCGAACCGAGACGATGACGAAGAGCAAAAAGATGACAAACAATGTCGAAGAGATTCCTAGAATCAAGATTTTGGTATTGTCAGAGCCAGGTAACGGCCCAAGTATGGAATCAAGGAAGGTGGATTTCGGCTCAATTTGGTTGTTGGTATTCCCTATGTCCGCTAATGTCCGCATTTTTAGTGAACCACTGGCCGATGAAAGCAACAAAATTCCATCATATTCAAGCCCTGCATGGCCAATGAGGTAGCCCTCAGCAAGGAGATTTGACATTGCAATGGATGGCCCATTATCGGCGTCAGAAAGGAGTCCGTAACGAGTGATTGGACCATAAATATTGATTTCATCATAGAATATTTGAACGCCGTCTGATGTCGGCTGGAGTTCGATATTTTGTACACCAGGGGCGTTGATTCGAAGAGCCTCATCTGACCATGAATTTCCAGTCACGATATGAGCAACCATTGCGTCTTTCCCACGGCCTTCAACCCATGCAGCGATAAGAACATCTTCGCTTCCATTTTGGAGAACAACAAGTTCTGCACCTTGTGCTTCGTCTCCAACTGATGATTGGAATCCCCAAGCAGAAAGAGTCGGGTCACCATGGGCATACATGAGGCCCACTCGATCGATTCCAGTCACATCATCTCTGGTCTCTTGGTATAGTATGTGCAGATTTTCTTCACCCATAGCCATGGCCAAGCCATCGCCTTGAGAAGGACGGATTTGAATGTCTGAAAGGACAATATTCGGGGCGCTCCAAGAAGATGGGCTGTCTGGATTTTCGGAAATTAGAGTGAAAATTGAGGTAATATCTTGCCAAGAACCACTGGTTGAGATATCTCGATGATAGCCACCAAGAATCAGATCACCTTCATATTCAGACAATGCAAGTCCCCAATACGAACCTTCTGAAATCTTAATCGCTGGCATCAGTGAAACCGTAGGAGTTGCTTCAGCCAAGCGAGTGAGTGAAGTCATCGAAAGGTCGGTCAATGTGTATCCATCTTGGCTGATTGTTTTGCGATTCCAGACAGCATGAACACGCCCGTCTTCACGAAGTGTGGCTGCCAGTTCACCGCCCCATTTCTCTTCAAGCATCACATCAACCTGCATAACCATTGAAGAAGTGGTCGTTCGAACATGAAGTTCTCCGTTTCGGGTTGTGAACAGAAGTCCACCATCCTCCATTCCAACGAAATCGAGTGCCACCTCACCTTCACTAAGCGAAAGAGGAACTGGAGCACCAATACTCGCATCGTCGATCACCACAGTAAAACGAAGATCGCTAAATTGTGGTTCAACACCGTTCCCTTCTAACGAAACCCTGTATTTACTCTGTCCAAGCGGTTGCCCGACATCAGAAAAAGTGACTAGAGTATTTCCAGAGTCGGTGTCTGAACCAGGAATAAACAAAACTTCGCCTGTGGCAATCTCATCCAATCCAATATCAGTCCAACGTTCAAGACGAACGGTAAGTTCTGTAGCATCGGTTTGCCCCAAATTATCGATACGAATATTCAAGTCAAAAGGTGTGTCAGGAAGTGGAATTTTCGGGCTTGTAGTAATCGCACCTGGCAAGAATCGAAGCATGGCCTCAACGGGTCGTTCTTCAACTTCAAAAGTGAAAGTGTACACATTGTTTGATGGATTCGGGTCGCCCAATTGATTGTTCGGATCTATGGATATCGTAACATCATGTGTTCCTGCTTGTGTTGCCCACCAGTAGAGAGTAAGTTGCTGACTTTCTCCTTCAGGAAGTGTTGATATTCGAGTTTCCCGAGGATATGTTTCTGACTGACTTCCGGGAGCATTCAATTGAATAAAAACATCGTTTGCAGACAGGTCACCTGCATTTCCAACTGTAAAATCAATCTCCAAAACTGTTCCTGCTACAGCAGAGTAAACAGGTAAATCTTGGTCCATGATTTCCACAGTTCCTTGGAATAAAAAGTCTGGAGCTGCTGGTTGATTGTCAACAGTGTAGGTTCGTCGAACCTCGTCTGTTTTGACGCCGCTTTCGTTGACCATTCGGAAATTAATTCTGTGAGAACCGTCATCCACTGAGTTGGAGTTCCAAGAGAACGACCAGTCTTGAGTTCCAGCAGCAAGAGATGTTAATTCTTCACCAACCAGCCAATCACCATTGTCTATTTTGTATTCTAAAATATCGTGCTCGACACCCTCTACAGTTCCACTGAACTCCACGGTCCCTTGCAACGCAGTCCCAATTGCTGGTCCAGCTATCGTCACTGCCATGCGAGCTATATTGACCCAACGTGCATCGATTGCAGATTCATCACCTTCATCGTTGATGGCACGTGAGAGTATCAAGGCATAATCCTCATCTTGTCGAACCCAATTGTCCTTAATCGAAACATCGAGATACCATGATTCAACGCTACCGCCTGCATCAGCCCAGTTCATTAATTCACGAACCGTCCCCGATTCGAGATGTTGCTCAATTCTCACCTGAACTTTGGTGTAGTCATCGCCCATATCATTTTCTTCAGTAGTTCCAGATATTCGTGCGAAGTTACCTTCAATCCACCATGAACCGTTACTTGGCTTTGTCATTGTGATATGGTCTCCAGTACCGTTTCCTGTTGGCGGCGGAGTGATGATGTCGCCTCCACCTTCTAGAGGAGTGCAGGGTTTATCGAGAACTGTATCAATGGCACACGAAGCATCGATGAGACCGAATCCCCATTCATCGTTCCAACGGTCAGAAACGCTGGGCTCGCTTGCTGAACCGCGTGCTTCTGAAGAGTTGCGAAGAATATCTTTGACTTCTTGGGGCTCCAATGAGCGGTCAGCTTGCAACATCAATGCGACAATTCCTGAAGCGATTGGAGTAGCCATACTGGTTCCGTCTTTCTCATCGTAATCCGAATCGGCAAGCGGTTTCGCAGGTTGACCCGGGAATGTCGCTCCCGTTTGAGCAGTTGCAGACATGATGCCTGAACCGTATGAAGTGATATCGGGTTTCAGTTCATCCCACTCGTCATCATCGCCGTCATCCAGTCGAGGCCCAGTGTTTGAATAATCGGCGACATTGTCGTTGGTTCGATTGATGTTGCCGCGATCAGTAGCAGCACCGACGGAGATTGCCCTATCCGCACTGGCTGGTGATGGAACACGGTTCGTTCCATCGTTACCCATAGCAACAACACACACAATCGAAGCGTTCACAGCATCGTTGACCAGACGTGCTTCGGTACCGCTGCCGTTATCGCCTTGGTCCCCGGGATTCAGTGGAGTTGAGGCAGAACCAAAGGACATGGATGCAACCTGTATTCCGCGTGTGGAAGAATTGTGCCCCCAATCCGTATTTTGATTGTTGATGAGCCATTGAATTCCGTTAATTGATGCTTGGGAATTTGTACCTCCTGTATCGGTGAGTACTTTGATGTCAACGAGGTATGAACCGGGTGCCGTACCCATGTGTACACGGCTGCTATCCCCTGTCCCAACAGCTGAACCGGCCACGTGAGTGCCGTGCCCGTTACCGTCATCAGGGTCTTGGGTTCCATCAATGTTGGACGCTGATGATGTCGCATCGTATCCTGCCACCCACTTGTGGTCGTTGTAGGAAAGCGGGTCTTGGTCTGGTTCGTCATCTTCATCATCAAAGTCATTCAATGATCTGTGTTCGTTATCCACACCAGTATCAAGAACAGCAACAACAACACCATCTCCGATGTAATCTCGCTCATAGGCGGTGTTGGAGTAAACATCCGATGGCCGAGCCCTTGATGCCTTCGCTGCAATATCGTTGAAAGGAATCATGACGTTTTGCATTTCAATCACGACAACACCATGCATTGAGTAGAGGTCCATGAGAGCCGATACAGGCACTTTGTCAACGGCCACTGAATCGACATCGTCAAGTTGTTGGAACCATGCTCCACCCTCTTCACCGACCCAGCCGTGTGCGTCGAGAACTGCTCGAAGGGTTTCGATTTCTGCCTCGTTTGCCCTCCATGCATAATCAACGATGATTGCCACTGTCTTGCGACCATCAGGGCCAATAATTGCCGTAGGTGAAACGGAGTCCGAACCGGCTAAGACGCGCTGCAGCCGGTCGTCCATACCGTTCCAATCCAAATCAGGACCGTAGGCTTGCCACCATTGGTCAGCCTCAGCAGAAAATCGGCCGTTTCTGTCAATGTCTCGAACCGGGCGTAAACACAACTCTTCTCCACACATCAAAGGCGGTAGGCCATCAATGAGAATTGGCTCTGAATACTGCGAAGTGATAGGCTCTTCAAATTGGCTTTGCTCGGATTCATTGGCCAAAACTCCGAGGTCAGAGATTAAGAAAATGAGAACCAAAAAGAACGAAATCCTCTGTGACTTCCAAGCCGTTGACTTTTGCAAACTGCCCACTCCTCTATCGTGTGCTAGCACATCCCACCTTTGAGCCTATCCTTCATATGACTCCTCCCAGCCCCTAAAGGGGCTTGGGAGAATTGGAGATTATTCAGGCCAAATGAAATGGTCGGGCTTCTCTGAACACTGGAGTTGAGGCCCCTGTTTTCTTTCAACTACACCCAATTTGGCGCCGCACACCGGGCATTCCACAGCATCAGCCAAGTGTTCCATCCATGCGATACGAGTTTCAGGTTCATCTGCAGATGCCATGAGGCTTCGTAATGGATCACGTACCTTTCTCGGAATTTCAAATCCACGCGCAGTCCACGGATCTACCAACTGCGACACGTCAACCATTGAACTCTTCATTTGATTCATTCGGGCACGCTCACTTCCACCGCTGGACGGCCCCCCATCTTCGATACCAAGTGGATAAGGGCCATTCTTCGCCACGAGGGGAAGGAGTGCGTATGCTGCAATGAAACCACCCAAATGTGCCATATGTGCAACATCACTGGCTTGGTTTAATCCCATAGTCGCATAAGCACGGTAAATCTCCATTCCAAAATAAAACATGGCAAGATAGAGTACCGGCCATTTCCGGATAAGAATGAGAGGAAATGGGATTTCATCTTTAGGCCACCCCGCCAAATATGCTCCAAACAGGCCAAAGGCTGCTCCCGAGGCGCCGAGCGATGGCGTGCTCGAGGCTGAGTTAAACATGTACCATGCAAAAGAACCACCGAACAATCCAATGAGATAAACAGTGGCAAAACGTCGCATTCCTAAACGCTGTTCTAGCGGAACACCGACCAAGGCGATTACTAGAATATTTCCTAAAACGTGCAAAGCATCACCATGAAGGAATCCTGCTGAAAAAAAGGTGTGAAACCAACCTGGATTTATTGCGCGGTTTGGGATAAGGACAAAATCCCACCAAAGCCAGCCACCAATCCAGCCCATTGTGGTGGCGAAAAGACCCAAATATTGGACAATATATCCAAGAAGAAGACTTACTGTGATGGATAATGCAAGAGAGGTTTTGTGCCTGAGGGCATAAAAAATGGGCCAACCCAAGGCGACAAACCAAACGCTGAGCAAGAACCACTCGGATGCTCCGAACAGCGACATCGTCGTGGCCATAAGGTCGCTAATACACCCACTCATTTGAGTTCATTGGGGATTTGAAAATGAATGGGAGGTTTGATGGCAGTTCGCAATCTGGCGACATCATGGCAGAATCCTTGCTGCGACTCGAGGACATCGAGGTTCGCCGAGGCAAGGGTATAGTCTTGTCAGAATTCAATCTTGAAATCCACTCAGGTGATGTGCTTGTGTTGCATGGAGAGAACGGCTCGGGAAAATCAACCGTCATCGAGGTCTGTGCACGGCTTTTATCCCTTGAAAACGGGCGAGTTTACCACCACGGAAAATTGGTTCTCGACAGTGAAGGAAGACGGAAGTCACCATTAGAGGCATTTGGATTGACGCTTCAGAAAAACGGCCTGGTTGGTGATGAAACTGTAGAAAACCATCTCAAGACCGTCTGTTTTCTGTCCGAGAAAACCTTCGATTTGACTGAGATATTGGCCTCGTATGGATTGGACCATCGCCGGCATGACCGAATTGCCCAGTTGTCTGGAGGTCAAATGCGAAAAGTTGCCGTACTTGCAGGATTGTTACCAGCACTTCTCGCAAACGAACCTCGCTTGATTCTCTTGGACGAACCGGCAACCGGGCTCGACGAGAAAGCGTTGGAGTCGCTTGT
>JASLVU010000095.1 GCA_030741225.1 Candidatus Poseidoniaceae archaeon
GGAAAGCCATAGCCGATAACAATGCTATATTCACGTCTGGATGGACCGAGTCGTATACAACATACTACACTGGAGGTTACGGAGAATACACTGAGGGCTATATTGGTGGAGCGTACATCACAGTATCGTACTGCCATTCACCAGGTGTAGAGGCTTACTTTGCAGAAAATTACACTCATTCGACTTCACTGATTCTCCCTAGAGCCTCATTCCACCAAGTTGAATATGCAGGGGTGATTAACGGTGCTGCAGAAGTTGATGCTGCCCAACAATTCATTTCCTACCTTACATCTCAAGATGTGAATTCGAATATGCCAATTTACAACTCGATGTATTCTGTACTCAATGGAAGTGAAATACCTGAAATCAATGGATACAGATACCATTCCGACATCACGCCCCGAAGTTCGTACATCACGTCTGAGATGATTGAGTTGCACATGGAAAGTTGGCTCGAGGAATGGACAAATTCGACAAAGTAAAATGAGGTCAAAGTTTGAATTCACAAGCATCTTTTCTCTCGGCAGAAAAAACCTTCCGACTTTCTGTTGTCCTTGTTTATCTTGCAGCCTGCATCCTTCCTTTCGTTTACGCTCTCGAACGCCTTCAATATGTCACAGGTTGGAGCGTATTCACTGCTCTTTCGGAATTTTCGAGTCAAAGCGGGGCGATGAAAGCGTTGAAATTTACCATGCTTGAATCTGTAGCATCTGCTCTACTAACAGTAGTTATCGGCTTGCCGATTGCTTGGTGTTTAAGCAAATACTCATGGCGACGAGTTCGAATCCTTCGTGCCCTGCTTGCTGTACCCTTTGTCACTCCGGCAATTGTTGCTTCAATGGGCTTTCTAAGTTTGATTCGCGAAGATGGGGTCCTTGCAAAGATGAGTATTGATTTACGACTCGAGACCGGGCTTGTCGGCAAATTCGCCCAACTATCGGGATGGGAGCATCCCGGACATTTTCTCGCTTTGATTTTGGCTCATGCTTGGTTTAATGTATCTCTAATGATTCGATTCGTCGAACCAACACTCTCTACTCTTGACCCTCGGTGGGAGGAACAACTCTCATTGCTCCCAGGAGGCAAAAGCAGATTTTCTAGAATGAAGCATCTTTGGATTCCGGTAATTGGACCCGCAGTAATGTGTGCCGCTGCACTGAGTTTTCTGTTTTCATTCACATCCTTTGCCTTGGTAAAATGGTTAACACCAAACAACGATACATTGGAATCTGTTATGGCAAATGCCGGCTCCTCAGCAGGTATTGTCGGATATCGTATCGATTCAAGCGAAGTGGTGTACTCGGTTGCCATAGTACAATTCCTCATTTTACTGATGACCCTTTGGCTGGCTTCAACACTCCAAAAAAGATACACAAAACGCCTCTCACAACTCAGTGAGACCAATGTGAGAAACCATCATGGTAGGCCAACTTTGGCCGCTAAAATTGTTCTCTTGGTAGGAATTGTTTTCACGATTCTACCCTTCGTATCAATTCTCGTCTCCTCATTCCGAATGCGGGAATACAGCAACGGCATCTCAAAGTATGAATGGACCCTTGCTGGGTGGAAGAATGCTTGGAACGGTGATTTATCGACAATGCCGGTCAGCGAAGCCATGTCACATTCTCTGATTTATGCTCTGTGCACCTTAATCATCGCTTTGCCAATCGGATGGATTCTCGCTTCGACAATATTCCGTCTCGAAAAGTCAGGTTGGTCAAAGACTTCCAAAGCACTCGATGTTGCTTGTATGTTACCGTTAGCTGTTTCTGCAATGATGATTGGTCTTGGCGTTTTGCTGGGAGGGCTTCGATGGTATCCGCAAATGTTCAACTGGTTTTTTCTCCCTGTTTTTCCGCATGTACTGTTAACCGTACCGTTTGTGGTACGAGTAATGCTTCCGGCTTATTTCTCATTGGATACATCGTTCCAAGAGCAATGCCGAGTATTGCACCTGTCTCCACTGCAAACATGGTTTCACAGCACTCTAATGTTCTTGCGAGGGCCAGCAGTGGTAGCAGGTTCACTTACTCTTGCGTTTTCCATAGGAGAGTTTGGAGCATCGTGGCTACTGGTTCGTTCAGGTTCATGGGATACACTTTCGGTTGTAGTAGACCAGTTGATGGGAAGGCCAAAATTTGACCCTATAGTGTATCCCACCGCTATGGCTGCTGCGTCAATTCTTATGATACTCACATTTGTTCTGTTTTTGGCGGTCGAACGATTTCGAGAATCTACAGATAGGAGCGGATTCTGATGAGCGATAATCCCGTACTCACTCTTTCAAGATTAAGCAAAAAATTTGCTAAGAAATATGTTTTTGAAAACATGTCTTTTCAGGTTCATGCCAATGAAATTGTCGCAATCATTGGCCCCAGCGGTTGTGGGAAATCGACACTTTTACGCATGATTTCCGGTCTTGAATCAATCGAAGAAGGCAGTATTCATTTCGGCAAGATTCAAATGGATTCAATCGGGTACATCTTCCAAAAGCCAGTATTGTATCCGCATCTCAATGTCGAGGGAAATATCACTCTTGGAATTTCCGAGAAACTGTCGAAAAAGGAAAAAAGATTGCTGATCAAATCTGAGCTCAAAACGGTTGGTCTTGAAGGTTTTTCATCGAGGAAAATTGAAACTCTGTCAGGTGGAGAAGCACAACGAATTGCTGTCGTCCGGGCGCTTCTCAATAACCCGAAATTGCTACTGTTGGATGAACCTTTTTCTGCCCTTGATTTGCCTACACGCAGAAAGATTGCTGAAGACACTCGCTCGATACTAAAGTCAAAAAATATCCAAGCAATTCATGTAACTCACGATCCTGAAGAGGCATCGATTATAGCCGATAGAGTTCTCAACTGGAACGACCTTTTTCCCAGTTTGGATGAAGAGGAATGACTTGGGGGCCCCGAGATATCCTAGGATAGCATAATAAGTGGCCCAGTTCCAATACATACTGGTCAACATGGTAGGTACCCCTCTTGATGTGCTCCCGTATGTACGCGGAATTCAAATGGTTCTTTCAGGATACGAAGGTTATACCAAAGGAAAACGAAGGGCTGCAGATTTAGCGATTCGAGAAGAAATCCAGCGGTGTGGCACTCGCGCTCGCAACCATTTGATGAATGTCCATGACAATGCATTTCGAGAGAAGAAAATTGCAGTTGCCAAGGCTGCAAAAGCATGCTGCAACACCATTGACCAACTTATCGAAGATGTTGACAAATCACCTACTGGCATGTCGCATGCTTTCTTTTCGGGTCAAAGTTCAGTTTCCAATTCAGTTTTGAAGAAACTTATCAAACACGACCATGACGTAATTGAAATGATGACCAAAGGAGTAAATATTTCTAACAGCGTCGAACATGCATTTTCGACAGGCAAAGAGATTGATGAGATTATATCACTTGTTCGCCAATGCGAACAAATGATGACAAGTTCGAGAGGCTTTTTTAGTGCTCGAGCTACGGTCCTTGACGGATTGCGACAAAAGAAGAAGGTGTGAACATGAGTACGAATTTTAAATGGCGAAGTAACCCGAATATAATTGCTCGATTGGTAGATGGAAACGATATCAAGACATGGAAAGCACGCCAAGTGGTCTTGAAGCCAAATGAAGCCTGTGCATTCATTATTGATGGCCGTATTGGTGATATTGTTTCTGAAAAAGTTGTTCGAAACATCGGCGGCGGACTTGGCCGTCATATTGCTGACATGATGGGAGCCACTGCTACCGACAGAAGAATGTTGTTTGCAATGACTGGCCCCGTCGACTTATGGATTCCTTTCCACGCAGCACTCAAGGATGGCTCGCCTGCATCAGGACACATGAATTTGCGTGTACAAATGCGTAAAGAAGACATCCCCAAACTGCTAAACATATTTGCGAACAATGCACCGTTGCTTGACAGGAACGCCCTCATTGGATTCATTGGACATGAAGTTTCTACTCGCTGCATCACTCCCTCTATGGCAAATTGTTCCGGTTCAGAAGAATTGAGAAGTACGGAATTCCAAGAAATGCTCGAGATGCATACGGAAGTCGAGATGCGTCAAACACTTTCAAATCTTGGATTTACATTCCTTCGTGCCTACATTTCAACCGATAAAACCGACCAAGAGAAACTCGCACGATTGAAAGCGGAACTCGACATGGCGACCCAAACTGAAGGAGCCAATGCTGAAGCACAAATGGAGCGTATTGCAATACGTGAAGCAGCGACATTGCGCCGTATTGAGTGTGAAGTCAATGTTGAGCGTGCCAAAAAGCACGGAGAGGTGACAATCCAGGCTGAGTCGGAATTGCTCGAATTGCGTAAGCAAGAAGCAGTTTGGGAGGCAGAACTCAAGCGAGATCAAGGGAAAGCAGACCTAAGGATGCAGGAATCTTCACATAAAACTGATGAAGCAATGAGGCTCTTTGAGCAGGTTCAGGCTCGTAAGCGCGATAGAATTGCACAAAGTCAACAGCATCAAGACAAACGTATGGATAAGCAAAATGAAATCCAAGTCAAGATGATGGAGATGGCTGCACAACATGGAGCATTAACTCCAGAAGTGATGCAAGAATTTTTGCGTCAACAAACTGCTCAAAAAGCCATAGATGGTAATGATTCAGAAGATTCCTCGTCATCTCAAGAATCAACTGAATAGGTATTTTTTGTATTGTACCATGATTGCGTCTCCGATGCAATTCGTTGTGATTGAAACCGAATAAATCCATTTTTGTCCGTAGTAAATCTTACACCTCTTACTAATGTCGTGATGCTATGTTCCTGACATTAGGCTCTCGACCTTGGAGAATTTGGAGGTCACATTGGAACAATCGTTCAGATTGGTTCAATCGACGAATAAGCTTCATGATTGTTGGAATGCTAACTTTTGCAGCAGCAATCCCCTACCTCCTCATCAATCGTTTCTCGCATTATATGCAACGAACTGCGTTCAACCCTGAAATCCAGTTGGATTTGGAAATACCATTTGTCGCATGGATGGTCATACCTTACTTGTCTTTGTACCTGTATTATCCAGCCGGCGCATGGATGGGTCACAAAACAGATACAATGTGGCGACAAAACATTGTTTTCCATCAAATGATGCTTTTATCGTGTTGGATGTGCTTTTTTTGTTTTCTTCTTTTCCCAGTGGAAATCGACCTTCGTCATTTGATAACCGATGTTGAAGGCTCTGGTTGGGAATCTTGGATGGGAGCAGTTCACGGCGTTGACAAACCGTGGAACGCCTGGCCGTCCTTGCATGTCGTTCAAAGCACTCAGGTGGTGTTAATTTTACGTTACTGGTACCCCTCAACCACCCGCAAGGTTTTGTTTTTACAAACGATGCTCTTGATTTGTTGGGCTCTACTTGTCATTTCGACACTGACACTTAAGCAACACTATGTCTGGGATGCAGTAACAGCACTGCTCTTTTCTGGTTTAGCGTGGAAATATTGGATGAAACCATGTTTAGATCGTCTCAAGACTGAAGAGTTTCAAGAACAATTTGATTCGATTATGGCTGAAATTTAGATGAACACTTCGCCAACCAGTTCTGGACTGTTCAGATATATGGTCAAGACAACACCTGCCATTATCATCATCCATGCACCTACAAGTTTAATCATTCCTGTGGCACGACGAAGGAAGTTAATCATGACTTGTCGTCCAAGACCGACAGAAACCGTCACCACAATCATCAAAATCAAGAGGCCAAGCATCAATCCACTGAGTCCTATTGCGGTAACTGAGGAACCTTTCGAACTCAAAAACAGGACAAAAGGAAGCACTGCAGCCGCAGTACAATCGATAGAGGCAGCAGCATAACCAAACCCGTAGAGATACATGTTTCTACGAGGAGTAAAAGTTTCATCGGTTTCTGTCGTACTGTACTTTGACACAAATCTGTCGACAAATCCGAGGAGGTGGGATGTAACGCCAAGGAGCATTACAAGACCAAAAAATATCAATAATCCTGCAACAATCTTTGCGACCAAACTTACAATTCCGAGTTTGATAAACGCTTCACCCATGAGCATTGAAAGAACTCCGACAATTGCAAAGAAAGTTAACATTCCGAGGCCAGAGAGAAGACCTATGACCCAAGAATTTGGCATTTTTGATTTGAGTTTCCCTGATGCAGTAAGTTCATCCTCGCGAGCACCCAATGAGAGGTAATAGGAAATGAATCCTGGAAGAACGGGGAACGCACATGGAGAAAAATAAACCAAGATTGAAAGAATCATACCAAGAGTGAAAACCGCAAGCAGCGATGTACTCGGCTCTTCCCAAGCTATACGTGATTCAATTAATTCGGATGAGACTTTGGAGGAGGGATTTGCAGACAAAGCATCTTCCAATTTTCCATCAAAACTTGACCACTTGTCGGTCGGAGTTCCGGTGGATTGTTTCTCGATGATGTAACCCTCCTCGTCGATAATAAGTACTACTGGAATCTGTCCAGTTCCACCCGTTGTAAACAGTCGTACAGGATCAGTTGTTGAACCATCTTCAAGAATTGCAGCATTCGTTGAACCTATTCCAGTTGCATAATATGGCACATGGTAAGAACTTGAGGATTGGTTAAGATAAGGAATATCCTCTCCATACCAGGCTCCATAAGCAAAAATATTGAGG
>JASLVU010000096.1 GCA_030741225.1 Candidatus Poseidoniaceae archaeon
TGACCCGGTTGTTACTGTGGCAGTAGAACCGAAGAGCATGAAGGATCTTCCAAAGTTCATCGATGCACTACGTTCGCTCGCAAAATCCGATGCATCGCTTCAAGTAACCACCAACCAAGAAACTGGAGAAGCATTGCTTGCAGGTATGGGAGAACTGCACCTTGAAATCACTGTTTACCGAATCGAGGAAGAACAAAACATCAAGGTAAGCGTTAGTCCACCTATTGTCGTTTATCGAGAAGGTATCCAAGGAAGCAACCGTGGAAACTCCTTCGAGGGCAAATCGCCGAACCGTCACAACCGCTTCTTCTTTGAAATTGAAGCATTGTCCCCAGAAGTTGTTGCTGCCCTTCGCTCCGGTGAACTCGGCGATGGACCAGTTCGACCAAATGACGCAAAAGAAATTGGTCGCAAGTTCGGAGAACTTGGAATGGACAAAGATTTGATGCGCAAGATTTACGCAATCAATGGCTCCAATGTACTTGTCAATGACACAAAGGGTATCCAAGGACTTCACGAAACCCGTGAGCTCATCATTGAAGCATTCAATGGCGTATGTTCCAAGGGACCTATTGCTGATGAACCGGTTCAAGGAATGTTTGTTCGACTCGTTGATGCAAAACTTCACGAAGACGCTATCCACCGTGGACCTGCACAAACCATACCTGCAGTTCGTAATGGAATTAAAGGCGCAATGATGCGAGCCAAGACTGTTTTACTTGAACCAATGCAGAAAGCATTCGTTTCTGTTCCAAACGATTGGTTAGGTCAAGTTACTCGTGAAGTGACCAACCGACGTGGAATTATCGAAGATATGCCATCTGAGGGTGAAGTGACTACCGTTGTTGGCGTCCTCCCGATTGCTGAAACCTTTGGTTTCTCAAACGATATTCGTGCTGCATCCCAAGGTCGTGCAGTTTGGAACACTGAAAACCTCGGGTTTGAACAACTGCCACCGCAATTGTTTGACAAAGTCGTCGCTCAAATTCGCACACGTAAAGGTCTCAAGCCCGAACCTTACCCAGAATCCTACTACGCCGAGTGAAGGAAATGCCGGGCTCAATTGTGGGTCTCTTTGCTGCTCCAAAAGGAGGTGTCCCGAAACCTTTGGTGCACTTGCTGCAAGTTACCACTGAAGGTTGTGTTGGTGATTATCAACGCGATAAAAAGCATCATGGCGGTCCACTCAAAGCGGTATGCTTGTTCAGTGATGAAGTCATTTCACAATTGCAAGATGAAGGACACCCAATATTCCCTGGCTCGGTGGGGGAGAATATACTCGTGAAAGATGTTGACTGGAGTTCTGTTGGAATTGGTTCACAATTTTGTTTCAACGAGGTCATTCTTGAAGTCACTTCAGACGCTCCGCCGTGCAAAACTATTCGCGAATCTTTTACCGACGGGAAATTTAAATCGATTTCCGTAAAGTTTGCACCCCAATTCTCTCGATGGTATGCACGTGTGATCAAAGAAGGAACCATACGAATGGATGATGCGGTTGAAATCAACTGATTCTCTTGAGTTGAAAATCAGTAAGCTCTCGTAGAGCCTTCATCGCTGGGCCTGGAGGGATTCGGTCAAGGCATGCATGAGCCTTTGCATGGTACTCGACTGCACGCTGCTTTGCGTATTCAATCGAACCAAGATTGCCGAGTGCCTTCAAGGCTGCTTCGACTGCTTCAGGAGCAACCGAATCACCTTTACCCAGTGCTGCAAGAAGTACATCCTTGTCTGAACTGTCGGGTTGAGAAAGAGCATGAATCACCATGAGTGTGCGCTTTCCTTGGGCGATATCGGAACCAGCTGGCTTTCCAAGTACATCAGAGTCTGAAAGAACATCAATCAAATCATCCATCAATTGGAAACAGAGTCCTACAGCCAAACCCCAATCCGCCATACATTCGATTGTTTCTTCATCCGCACCTGACATTCTTGCGCCAATCTCCGCACATGTCAGGAACATTACGGCGGTTTTCCCTTCAATCATTTCAATATAATCTTCTTCGGAAACGGCAAGTTCATCTTCAAATTCAATATCCATTTGCTGTCCTTCACTAACACGGCGAACCATCCATGCAATTCGATTGACGAGAGGTGCTACGTCCTTCGGCTCTAATCCTTCTGCTTGAACCAGACGTTCAAAAGCAATTGCAAGCATTGCGTCTCCAGCATTAATTGCTGTTGGTAAATCAAATTCGATATGAACAGCATTTCTACCTCGGCGAATATCATCATCATCCATGATATCATCATGCACCAAAGTGAAATTGTGAACCGTTTCGATTGCAGCACCTACATCAAGCATACCCGAGTGAGTATCACCTACAGCCTTGCCAACCAACCAGGGAAGTGTTGCTCGGAGCCTCTTACCTCCACCATGAATCAAATGTGTCATTGCCGAGGCAAGTCGGTGGTGACGGGATGCCATGAGGCTTGACATGATTCTTTGTTCAACGAGTGGTTTGACCTCAAGAACCGATATATTGAGTCCAGCACCTTCGGCTTCCGGTAGCATGTGTGTTACATCACCCATATCGTGAATTCGGTTATCAGAAAGTTGTTCAAGTGCAGCAACATTGCCGACTGAATTCCACAATTCCTCACTCATTATTTGTGCAGCAATGCAGCGGAACCACGGTGCAATCGAACCGTTTTCGGGTTTCTCTTCAATCAACATTGATTCAAGTTCATCATAAGATACCCAAGAGGTATCACTCACCTCATTCGGGTTCGGAATGATTTGAAGGTCTTTTTGAATAACCAAAATATGGTCGACTTCTCGTTCAATCCATGTCTCATTCATTCGGGCAGAATACCTCATTTTGGTCATGAAAGTAAAGTCATCCGGAGACAGGAGACTCGGGTCAACGCCCAATTCTTGTTCGAGTTTACGAATAGCCGCCTTCTTTACTCCAAGAGCATTCTCTTCAACAAGTTCTGCCTCACTGTGAAGCGGATGTGAGCAGCATGAATTCGCCCAAACACCTGGAAAGGTGACTTTGTCCATAGCACGACGTTGCAGTAACAGTCGGTTTTCAGAATCGAAAAGTAATACACTGAATGCTCGATGAAAAGCTCCTTCATTCTGATGCGCCGCTATCTTGGAGATTGGGCCAATGACTTCGTCATGTTCACTAACTGCAATGATTGCTTCAGACATCAATTCCGACTGAACTGCATCAGCTCCGAGCGAACTCAGCAATTCCTTCTCAGAGGATGATAATTCGATACTTGGAACATCCCCAATTTCATACCCTGCCATGGTGACCCCAAGTCAACGGATTCGCGGTCGCTACATGAACAGTTCTACCTCTAATACTGAAAAAAACGGAAAGAAAAAGAGTAAAAATGCTACGGAGTTTACTTTTTGTGAACAACTTCAGTCCCACGGACTGATTTACCTAGGAGTGCACCCAGAACACGTTCTTGAATATCTCCGTTTACCATGAACACATGAATCCCTTTCTCAGCCACATATGCTCCCCTTGCAGCCTTTAAGCCAATTCCACCTGTGACATCGATGTCTGAATGATGGGTTCCTTCAAATTGAATATCTGGCGACCACACTTCAATCAAATCACTCTCGACTGCGATTTCAGGTGGGACACGAAGCAGGCCGTCGACCCCACCTATGGCGAAAACCAATCGCCGAACATCAGGTAATTCGAGAGCTAGTCGAACGACAAGGTCATCGCCAGACAGAATACCAAATTTTGCATCACCATCAACATCGACAACATCCCCAAACGTTACATGTATTTTACCAGCCTCTTGATGCTCAAATCGGCCTAAATCACCATGAAAATCTATTCCAGTATTCTTTGCCCAAATGTGCGGTGGATGGATTTGAGGTTCAAGCCCCACTTGACGCAACGAATCACAAACATGCTGATTGAGCTCAAGCATTTCTTTCCGAACCAGTTCTAAGGCGTCATATTGGGTGCTGCATTCTTCACTCGGTGGAAAAGTATGCTCGGGCAAATACCCTTGCTGCAGCATCCATTGTTTTGCTCGCAAGTGGCCATAGGAACCTGCGCCATGAACGAGGAGAACATCAAAACCCTGCTTGCAGCAAGTCGAAACTGCTTCGGCCAAATTTTGCAATACAGAAAGATTCGGTGTGCAGAGTTTCGACTTGTCAGTAATTAGACCGCCACCCCATTTGATGACGACCCGCTCACGCATGACACTGGCAGAGTTGAGTCGCACATGAGTTTGACCCTCATATTTTTCGAAATCCTTCACATTCTCACCAAGGATTGATGACCCACGGGGTTGAGCACCGCACATGAGCGAAGGTCCAACGCTGAGCGAGTTTCTTCGACACCTGCAGGCAATCCTCGAAGAATCTGAGGAAATCCCCGACCGAATCGATAGAGAAACTCGTCAACTTCAAATTGAATCTGCGATTCAAGAGGCTCTTTTGTTTGGAAGTCGTTACAAAGAACTCAAAGAGCATGGGGTTGACCCGTTGCATCTTGTGAACTCAACTCCAAACGAAGATTTCCCACAACCAGTTTCAAAAATTCAAGCACTGGTTCAAGGACAGGACCACTGCAAAAGTTGCGGTGAGTTACTGGATCCCGATCTCGACTTTTGCGCAGCATGTGGAGATAAGAGATAATCACTCTTCTTCTTCAAGTTCCCATTGTGCGATAATTTCCAAAATCATTGGATCATCCGCTTCCAATCGGTACAGGTATTCTCCTGGCATTTCATCAACAAGGAATACTGTCTTACCTGCTCGGTAGATAATATGGCCATCTGCAATTGCGCGAACAGTGTCAACCTCAATGATTGCTGGTCGATCAATTCGAACATGTCCTGCTTCCATTGCATTCGTGATGCTTCGAGAGAGATGGATATGTTTTCTATCACCAGATGTAATACCAAGTTCAAGCGTAGTCTCAACTTGACCTTCTTCACACGGCCAATACAGTGCTTCGGGTATTTCATCGGTAGGCAAATCCAATTCCAGTTCTATGGAATGACCGTATGTTGCTCTCAACATGTCTCCTTCAACCTGATAACGACCCTTTTCATCCGTGCTGGCAATAGCCGCAAAGTGCCATCCTCTAAGCCAATGGTAATGGCGACGTTGTTTGGAGATGGATTCTGAAAGTTCGCGTGAATTTACCCATCCATTGATGTCCATTTCAACATTGAACTTTTCAGGAGCGTGTCGAAGTACCAAAGCAAGCATTCTTCCAAGTGAATTTGCTTCACGATCACTCATAATGAATTTTCCTTCTTCCTTGCAAACTTGACAGTTTGCACCATTGAAAAATTTGGTATTGAGTGAGCAGGACTTGTCGAGACATTGTCGGAGCATGTTTGGTGGGGTGAACATCGCCTTCTTAGTTTCGTCGGGTGGTTCGTTCGGTCAGGCTGTAGAAATTTGACCGTGTCTATCAAATGCTGTCACCCTTTGGACCCAACATGGTTGATGTGGCAATTATCGGCGCCGGCCAAACAAAATATGGAAACCATCCACTGGGACTTAAGGGAATGTGGGCTGAAGCTGCTGAAAACGCATTCAGCAGTGTTGATCAGAATTTCGAACCACGCCAAATTGATGAGGCTTTCATTGGCAGCGTTGCATTCGGCGGTGCTCAACTAGGTAACACAGCCGCCCTTCTTACTGAACATTCCGGAATGCAGGGTGTAGGGGTTCGAAGAGTCGAAAATGCATGTGCTTCATCCGGTTTCGCTTTGCGAGATGCATGGATGGCAATCAAAAGCGGGCAGGCAGATATTGTTGTTGCCGGAGGTATTGAAAAGATGAATGACCTTTCACCAGAACGCAAGCGGTTTTGGCTGGGTGTATCTGGAGATACCGAATGGGAACGACTTGCTGGGCTCACTTTCCCGGGAACCTACGCCTTGATGGCTCGAAGACATTTCCACGAACATCAGTCGACACACGACGATTTAGTTCATATCAGTGTGAAAAATCATATGCATGGATTTGAAAATCAACACGCCCACTTGCGCAAGCAAGTTTCATTCGATAAAGCCGCAAGCGGCTTCATGGTTGCAGACCCTCTTACGTTGTACGACTGCTGCCCGACATCCGATGGTGCCTCATGTGTGATTTTAGCTGCTGACCATGTTGTTCGGCAATTCACCGATGACCCCGTTTGGGTTCGCTCATCAGGAGCTGGTTCAGACCGACTTGCACTGCACGACAGGCCAACAATTACCCAACTTATGGCTTCGCAAAAAGCGGCTAAATCTGCATATTCTGCTGCGGGAATTACTGCACAAGATGTTGACTTAGCCGAAGTCCATGATTGCTTCACGATTGCTGAAATGATTGCAACTGAAGACCTCGGTTTCACGGAATCTGGTAGCGGCGGAGTTTTCGCTCGCGAAGGTCGAGGTATTCGGAATCAGGGTGATGTCTGCGTGAATCCTTCTGGAGGATTGAAGTCGAAAGGACATCCACTAGGTGCAACTGGAACTGGACAAGCTGTTGAAGTCTTCAAGCAATTGAGAGGTACTGTCGAGGCAGAACGTCAAGTTCGAGATGCCCAAATAGGAATTACCCACAATGTCGGCGGTTCAGGAGCCACATGCGCAGTCCATGTCT
>JASLVU010000097.1 GCA_030741225.1 Candidatus Poseidoniaceae archaeon
ATAAACTCCGTTGTTTTCAACGATGTAGACCATGTCCATGTTTCGTCGAATTGCATGTATGAGTTGACCGATACCAATCGAAGCAGAATCACCGTCACCTGAGACACCAATGTACAGCAGATCTTTGTTGATTGCATAGGCACCTGTGGTGACAGAGGGCATTCTGCCGTGTACGGTATTGAATCCGTGAGATTGACCAAGGTAATAGGCTGGAGTTTTGGAAGAACATCCGATACCTGACATCTTTGCAACACGGTGAGGTTCAATGCCATTTTCCCATGCTGCCGAAATGATGACGTTTGAGATTTGGTCGTGACCGCATCCTGGGCACAACGAAGATTTTCCACCGGTGTAACTGTCCTTTGGCTCATTCAAAACGTTGAGTTTGACTGGGCGTGCGGCTCGCTTTGGTCTTTCGCTCACTTTTCTGCCTCCTTTAGGGTTTCAAGAATTCGGTCAGCATAGATTTGTGCTCGTGGTGGCACACCGTCACTGTAAGCAACAGAACGAACTTTTGTAATTAAATCGTTAGGTAATTCCTTTCGCAGTATGCCGTACAACTGCCCGTCTCGATTTATTTCGAGAACAATTGTAACTTCGTGTCGGCGAATGAAATTCTCAATTTCACTGTGCATTGGGAGGGCGCGAACTCTGCATTGACTGACTTTTATTCCAGTTTTTTCAAGCATGTCATCGATTTCTTGAATCGTATTTTCCATACTGCCTAAGTAGATGATTCCAATTTCACATTCCTCTTCTTCACGCAGGATTGGAGCGGGCAGTTCATCACGAGCCCCCTCAATTTTACGCTTGAGGCGTTGCATTAATTCGTAATAATCGTGAGGCTTTTCAGAATAAACTCCCTTCGTATTGTGCCCGGTTCCTCTGTAGAGTATGGGGTCCATTCCTGAACCAGGTAAGGTTCGATATGGAATCCCGTCTCCATCAACATCCAGATATCTTCCAAATTCCTCGAATGCTTCAAACACATCTCGCTCACGAACGACCTTGCCTCGATCCATGTCTTGGTCTGGATATTCAAATCCATCACATGCCCATCGATTCATTCCTAAATCAAGGTCGCTTAATACGAAGATTGGGGTTTGGAAACGTTCTGCGTAATCGAAGGCTCTCCAACCGTATTCAAAACACTCTTCAACAGTACCTGGAATGAGGACTATATGCTGTGTATCTCCGTGGCTACCCTCATACAACATGGTAATGTCGGATTGTTGGGTTCGTGTCGGGAGGCCTGTAGAAGGACCAACACGAACAACATCCCAAAAGACGGAAGGAATTTCTGCAAAATATCCCAGTCCAATAAATTCCTGCATTAGAGAAATACCTGGTCCAGAAGTTGCAGTCATACCTCGGCCACCAGCCCAGCCAGCGCCGAGCACCATACCTGCAGCTGCGAGTTCATCTTCTGCTTGTATGACTGCACAGTTTGCTTTTCCATCATCATCAGTTCGGAGTTGTGGTATGTAATTGATAATGCCCTCTGCTAGAGATGAAGAAGGTGTGATTGGGTACCATGCAAGCAGTTGTACGCCACCATAAATGCAGCCAAGTGCAGCGGCTTCGTTACCGTCGATGAAAAATTGTTGTTTCTCTACAGGTCGCTTTTCGACAACGTAGGGGTCGCTTTTCGAAAGATTTTCCTTGAAGTATTCTCTTCCAAGGCCTAATGCTGTAATGTTGAGTTCAATTGCAGTCGCTTTCCCTTTGAATTGCTTTGCAACAGCGGCTTCGAGTTCATCTTGGTCAATTCCAAGAAGTTCAGCAAGCACACCAACGTAGATGATGTTGGTGACCAATTTTGCTATTTTTGGATTAATTTTACGGGCAAGAGCAGACATCGGCACTGGATAGGAGATGACATCGTCTCGAGTCATTTCCATCTTTGCATTCTCGTTCCAAATCACGACAGAGCCAGGCTCGAGACTTTCCAAATCTTCATGCCAAGTAGCTGGGTTGACTAAAACTTGAATGTGGGTTCGATTTCCTGGAGCCTGATACCCGTGCTCGGAAAGTCGAACAATATACCATGTAGGAAGGCCAGATATGTTTGAAGGAAACATATTTTTTCCGCTTACAGGTACCCCCATCTCGAACAAAGATTGGAGTAAAATCAGATTTGCTGATTGCGAACCTGTGCCGTTTGCAGTTGCGATATTAATGGTGAAGTCGTTAGCAATGTTCTCCATTGTGTGTGTCTCCCAAGAGTTTGCTGTGTTAACACAGACTCCCCCGCAACTTGGGGTTTCGCATACACTCTTTGAACATGTTGATGGACTACCGTGGAAAAACCCCTCATTCAAAATTTGAAAATCTTGAATTTCAAGCGCGACGCTCAAAACCTTTTGCTATGTGGCAACACCATGGCGGACAAATCAAATAAAGCCAGTTCAGCTGCAGATAAGGTCAGCAAAAGCACTCCCTTTAATTCTGAGGAAAAGCGCAAAAAAGCATGGGCTAAGGCAGAAAAGTCAATCACTCAAGGAAAGCCAGATGGTGCTTTAGTTACGCTTCGTGAAGTCGATGCTACAGGGTCTCATCCCACGACGCTGCGTCTTGCTGGAGTAGCAACTTACAAGATTGCGCAACGGACTCGTTCAAAATCAGATTACAGGAAGGCTGCATCATTGCTACGAGATTCAGTCAAAATGAATCCGAAAGACAAACAGTCCAACTCATCGTACAACGAGGTTCTCAATGAGATGCAGGACAAAGGAATCAGCGAGAGCGTGATTCCTCGTCTCGTAAATGACGGAACGCCAACGTTAGCAGGTGTCTTTGCTTTTGGTGCTGGTCTTCTGCTGCTGCTTGCAAGTATTGGCGTTCTTGCAAACGGTACGAGTTCCAGCGACTTGGTCATTTTAGAGATGTCGTGGACCAACGATAACGGGCTTCAACAGACCGGTACAGTGACAATCGAATTGTATCCTGATGATGCTCCTATGCACGTCGAGAATTTCAAGGCACTCGTTTCTGGTGGCTATTATGACAATACAATTTACCACAGAATTATTCAAGATTTCATGCTACAGGGTGGAGATTTTGAAAATTCTGATGGCACAGGAGGTCATGCTGTGGTTTGGTCAGGGTATTGTAACGGTCAAGCAGCCTCTGCTTCAACGGATTGTGCAATGACCGATTGGACGCTGCCTGACGAAGCAGACAATGGCCTGATTCACGAGCCCTATGTGCTTTCGATGGCCAAGACCAACAATCCTCACACTGGAGGCTCACAATTCTTCATCGTCTCACCGGATTCGACGCCCAGCCACTTGGATGGAGTGCATACCGTGTTTGGTAAAGTTATCGATGGCCAAAATGTCGTTGCTCAAATCGATACCGTTCCAACCGCTGCCGGCGACGTACCGGTCAACACTGTTTCCCTCAACAGCGCTTCGTTCCAAGAGACATCAACGCCTTGGTATCAATTCTGGTGAATTGTTCTCAAATCACGAATCTTCGTATCAACAGGGGTTGTGTTCATAGACATGGGCCTTGTCGGGTGTTATATGTCGGCCTTAGACCCCTACAATGCTCGCAGGGCTCTGTCTGTTGGAGGAGAATATTTCGCTTTGGATGGACTGGATGAAAACGGCATTGACACCTCCAATTTACCCTACTCGATTCGGATACTTCTTGAGGGCGCACTGCGAGGAAACGATGGCTTTTTGGTTCGAGATGAAGATATCCGGAACATAGCTGGTTGGACTCCGAATGGAGAACGTGGTGAAATTCCGTTTCGCCCATCGCGTGTGATTCTTCAGGATTTCACCGGTGTTCCGGCAGTTGTTGATTTGGCTGCACTGCGAGACGCAATGGTAGAGATGGGCGGCGACCCTGAAAAAGTGAATCCACAAGTGCCCGTAGACTTAGTTATTGATCACTCTGTTCAAGTCGATGTTGATGGCGGCCATAGCGATGCTCTACAACTCAATCTTGATATTGAATATCACCGAAATATGGAGCGATATACCTTCTTGAAATGGGGCCAACAATCTCTTGATAATTTCCAAGCAGTTCCACCATCGAGGGGAATCGTTCATCAAGTCAATCTCGAGTATTTGGCCAGCGTTGCACGCCAAGAGAACGGAATATGGCTTGCAGACACTCTCGTCGGAACCGATTCTCACACGACCATGGTCAATGGTTTAGGGGTGCTCGGTTGGGGCGTTGGCGGTATTGAAGCCGAAGCAGTCATGCTCGGTCAACCGATTTACATGCTTGCTCCAGATGTTGTTGGAATGCGCCTTACTGGTTCATTGAAACAAGGGGTAACTGCAACTGACATGACATTGAGAATCGTGGAACTTCTTCGTGAGCACGGTGTGGTAGGCAAGTTTGTCGAATTTTTCGGACCTGGAATGGTTGAATTGACGCTTGCAGACCGCGCTACAATTGCAAACATGGCTCCTGAATATGGTGCTACATGCGGATTTTTCCCCGTCGATGAGCGTACTCTTGAATATCTTCGATTGAGTGGGCGTGAAGAATCTTCGATACAAGGTGTTGAAGCCTATTCCCGAGCTCAAGGATTGTGGTATTCTCCAGAAGATAAAGAAAAATCATATACAGCAACACTGGAACTGAATCTTTCAAGTGTAGAACCGGCTCTTGCTGGACCCAAAAGACCTCAAGACCGGGTGGATCTTTCAAATATGAAGCAACATTTTGTTGAATCGTTGACCAAAGACCTCGGCCATCATGGCCACGGACTGGCAAGTGACCAACTTTCGAACGGCGCACTTGTTACGAAAGATGGCCATACCTTTGACCTCAACCACGGCGATGTGGTCATTGCTGCAATTACTTCCTGCACCAACACCTCAAATCCAGGTGTCATGCTTGCAGCCGGTCTGTTAGCCCGAAACGCTCGTGCCCACGGATTGGAGGTGAAACCGTGGGTCAAGACATCACTTGCCCCGGGGAGCCGGGTCGTCACCGAATACTATGAAGCAACAGGACTTCAAGACGACCTCAATGCACTTGGGTTCAATGTTGTTGGTTACGGGTGCACAACTTGCATCGGTAATTCTGGACCACTCCCTGAGGAAATTGATGCAGCAATTGATGAGGCAGGTCTCATAGTTGGCTCTGTCATATCGGGTAATCGAAATTTTGAGGGACGAGTACATGGGAAAGTCAAGGCATCCTATCTTGCAAGTCCTCCGCTCGTTGTTGCGTACGCTTTGGCAGGCAATCTTGAGGTCGACCTTGCTACAGAACCTGTCGGTTTTTCCACCGATGGAAAACCGGTTATGCTGGCGGATATCTGGCCGGGCGAAGAACAACTTCGTGAGGCAATGAATGTCATCACTCCTGAAATGTTTAGGCAAAGATATGCTGATGCTATGAACGAACCCCGTTGGGACGGCATTCCGTCAGAACCAAGTCCACTCTACCCTTGGGAGGCCGACTCAACGTATATCCGTCTTCCAACATTCTTCTCTGGCCTTTCTCCACAACCTCAGCCCATAACCAGCATCGAAAATGCTCGCGTTTTGCTGAAACTCGGGGATTCAATTACGACCGACCACATTTCTCCAGCTGGTTCATTCCCAGCAGACGGTCCAGCAGGAAAATGGTTGATTGAACGAGGAATCAAAAAAGGAGATTTCAATTCATTCGGTAGCCGAAGAGGCAATCATGAAATCATGATGCGCGGGACATTTGCTAATGTGCGAATACGAAATCAAATGGCTCCGGGTACCGAGGGTGGATTTGCTCTTGATTTTTCAACCGGTGAAGTGACTTCAGTTTATGATGCTGCACAGTCTTATTCGGGTCCAAAGGTGGTGCTGGCAGGAAGCCAGTACGGAACAGGTTCATCACGGGATTGGGCGGCAAAGGGTACTTATTTACTCGGAATCGAGGCAGTTATTGCAACTTCCTTTGAGAGAATCCATCGGTCCAATTTGGTCGGAATGGGAGTCCTACCGATGACCTTTTTAGAGGGTGAATCTCATGAATCGCTCGGTCTTGATGGAACGGAGTCCTTTACGATTCCAATCGGCGACGATGTGCAACCGTTGCAAAATCTAACCGTCACTGCGAATCATCCGAGTGGTTCACAAATCACCTTTGAAGCACAAGTTCGACTCGATACTCCAGTCGAAGTTGAATACTATCGGAATGGCGGAATTTTACATACTGTCCTTCGTGATCTTGCTAAGCAAGAATAGACAATTTGAATGCTAATTTGAAGACGATGTAGGAATGGGGTTGCAATGGTTGAACTAAGGGGTCAAGTAAGATACAGATTTCGAGCCGATGAGCATGATGTTCATGTAATGATTGAAGGTGAGGCTTCTTGGGTGAAGAAACAGACGAACGAACTTGGCTTGAAAGGTGTAGGTTGGTCCATGCCGATTGCGACTCAAATGCGTGCTACGAACACTTCGGGGATCGACATACCCACGTATTCGGACGATGAATTTCCCTCACAAGGGCTTGATTCATTGAACGAAAAACCTCGAGATATGGGTCCTACTCCTGACCCTTCAAGAATTCCCGTTGTTCGCCGGCCAATTGGGCAATTGAATCTGACTGAAGAACTTGATTC
>JASLVU010000098.1 GCA_030741225.1 Candidatus Poseidoniaceae archaeon
CCAAGGAACATTAAATTGATGTATATTCCATGAGTCGAGAGCTGTTGTAATATCTCTTTTATCCCAAGCAAGCGGATATTTTTCAATCGAACTAATTTTGTGACAATCATGCCACATCAACTCGGATATCTCAGCGGTTAATGCTGTTCCATGAAGTTGTGTTCTATGGTTTGAGCAAAGCCATGGAGCCATCCCTAAATGATCAACATGTGAATGTGTAATAATTGCATGACGAACTTCTGGAGCTTCTGAAGGATACCTAGGAGGTGTTGTTGGTGCTAAACCATAATCAAGAAGCATTCTAGTTCCTTTTTTATCTTCGAATACACAACCTACATTTCCTACTTCATTACCTCCTCCAAGATAGTGATATCTTATTCCTTTTTCAACTGGTTCTTTTGGGTATGTGGACGTACGCCCAGGAGAATAAAACACCATATCAAACGGTTTGCCGTATTTGACAAGTGTATTGAACTTGTTTAATTATTGGAGGTCCGACCCCTATATTTCCTATGGAACATTTTTTTACTGTAGTGATCCTTCTTTTCTTCGTTTTTAGGAGATTAAGTTAAGTGCTTTACGCGAACATAACATTCGGGGCATACTGCATTCTCATTCAATAAAATCATTCAACATACTTCATTCCAGAAAGATTCTCGCTCCACGAGAAATGAGGGGGTGTTCTAACCTCTCTCTTTTTGACAAATTTATTCACTGCTTTCTTTTCCTGTTGAAAATATTTTGAAAATCTTAATCAACAATAAATTGTTTTTTTCTCATCGGCGACATTCATACTTCCTTTAGAACGGCATTTTTATTCAATTTTGAACGAAGGTAACATGAACGCGCACCAATACCGTTGTCTATGCCAAGACAAGTAGACCACTCATTTGTGGTCGACGAAGACCGTTGTTTTGGTTGTGCAGCATGCATTGCTCTTTGCCCTGTAAACGTTCTGACTCTTGTTGACAGACTTGCTATAGTTGATGAGGAAAACTGTACTCACTGTAAACTCTGTATTCCCTCATGTCCTGTATTTGCTCTTGACATTCTCCCATCAGGGGTGACTAAGTGAAGTCGGTCGTCTTTGTTGGTGGAACAATATCCAATATGATTTCAGCAATTGAATTATCAAACCATTTTGAGGTTTATGTTTTTGAATTGAATGCCGAAATAGGTCTTCCATCCATTTCCCCCGGTATAATTTCGAATCTTCAACAACTTGCTCATTACATTACAGAAGAACAAATTAATTTTCTTCAACCTAAAGAAATTGAAGACGGTTACTCTGTCCGTTCGGAATGGGTTTTGAAACACTTAGCAGTGACTGCTGCAGAAAAAAATGTACAAATTTTTACTCGAACCAGAATATCTGAATCGTTTTTAACAAGGAATGGGTTTTCGATAGAATATACTGGAGCTGGCCCAAACAGTATGGGTCAAATTGAGTGTAATTTTTTGGTTGATGATCGTCAATGGACTTACAGCCCACCTGGTGCAAAACATCACAATATTAACGTCGAACCATCATTACAGCCTAACTTTGGTTCATTTCACCCTATGCATGGAGGAACAGCATTAACTTCAGATTGTACAGACATCCCAACAACGATAACAACTTACAATCGTCATGAAGGTTTAACCGAAGTATGGCAAAGGAGTCCAGAATGGATTCCAAAACACGGTTGGATTGAAAGCATTTCATGCCAACTCCCCCGACTCAAGAAAAACAGAACAATAGATGCCCAAATTCAGACTGGTCGGCTGACGGCGAACCATCTCAATGAAGTAAATTAGGTGTTATGGGACACACCACCTTAAAAACCACCTCTCTTTCGGTTACTTTGAGAATGAGGTATCACGATGTCAAAACATCCTATTGCAGATCTACGGAAAAAACTCAAGGAAGCCGATCTTCTCGACAAACCAACGATGAAATCATGGTTGAAAGTCATTTCACTCCTCATCGTCGTTTGCACTCTCTACAGCGCTCACATATTCCTCCCACTCAAATTTGGTTTGATACTCATACCAATTACTGCACTTTTTTCCACAACTCTTGCAATGACAGGCCATGAAGGAGTTCACTCATCAGCATGCCGTTCCAAAGCTGGAAACATTTCTTTAGCAGCAATCGTCTTTCCCCTTTTTGCTGGATTATCTATGGAATATTGGCGTGAAAAACACAACATTCAACACCATGCACACCCAAACGTTCACTCAAAAGACCCGGATATCCATTCCTGGCCTTTCACTTTTAGCGAAGAAGAATATGTAACAAGCGGTCCGATTCGAAGGTTTTTCCAACGTCATCTTCAAGGTTGGACATTTTGGCCAATTTCCCTTCTTGTCGGTCATTTAATGCGATTTGACGGCCTCAAATACATCGCATCAAAACCATTCACCTCCAAGAAAAAGAAGAAGCGTTTTACAAAGATTTGGCTTCTTGATACATCCCTAATCTTAGCTCATTTCTCCTTATGGCTCGTATTACCTGTTGTTTTAGGAATTTCGTGGCAAATCGTGGTTGGTTTTTACATTCTCCTTTGGAGTTTGGTTGGAACGTTCTTGACAGCAATTTTCATTGTTGGGCATGCTGGACGTCCAGTGATCACCGAATACGACCAAAATTGGCGATTGCAAATTGAAACTGCTCGAAGAATAAAGTTAGGTCCAATCGGATCGTTCTTTTTTGTTGGTCTTGATTATCAAATTGAGCACCACTTGTTACCTTCCCTTTCTCATTTTAATCTACCTAAAGCGGCGCCTTTAGTAAAAGAATACGCTGAAGAACGTGGATGGGAATATCAGGAAATTGGCTTTTTTAGTGCCCTTTGGGAATCAACAGTAGCTTTACACACTGCATGGAAAACACCTGCATTGGTTCTTGATGAGAACGGTTTACTGCATGACCCACTTCTTACTGAGACTGCATGAAAACCTCAACATAGTTCTGCTTCAAGGGATTTACATGCCAGATACAGAACGCCTCTATTTACAGAGCATCGAAGCAGGATATTTTACAGATTTTCATGCTGAGGTTGTTCGAATTGAAGAAGAGAAGGTCATCCTTGATCGAACATTATTTTATCCACTTGGTGGCGGACAGAATTGGGATATGGGTGTCCTTGAAGGGCCAAATGGCACGCTTAATGTCCACGAGGTACGAGGTCGCAATGAAATCTTTCACACCCTGGATAAAGATCATCAACTCCAACCCGGGGATGAAATTCGTGGCTCAATAGATTGGGAAAGAAGACACGCTCACATGCGCATGCACACTGCTCAGCACTTGGTATCAGGTGTTGTTTATGAGGTGTATAATGGCGCGCGAACTGTAGGTAATCAAATACACCATGACCGCTCTCGAATCGATTTTAATCCTATTTCTTTCACACCAGAGATGCTTGAACATATAACAACAACAGTCAATGACTTACTCGATGAAAATCACAAAGTGACAGACACAATAATGACGCGCGAAGAAGTCAATCAAGAAATGCCACCTGAACGAACAAACATGAATCTCCTCCCAGCCTCAGTTCACCAACTCCGTGTTGTAAGAATTGGAGATAATATCGATCTTTGTCCTTGTGCTGGAACCCACGTTCGTGAATTATCTGAGATTGGGCACATCGAGATTATTGGGAAAAAGTCGAAAGGTAAAGGCACGCAGAGAGTGACGTATCAACTTCAAAATCCACTATCAACCCCCCAACCAATACGAGAAAGAATTTAACTCATCTTTTAGTTAAAAAAAATCATTTAACTTTTAATTAATATAATTTTTATTTCTTTTATGTAAATATTTAATTAATCTTCAATATTTTGAGATTCATTAAGTAATTCATCCACTTCTGCCACAACCTCAGTCCCCTCATTACGCTTTTTCTGCAAGTTTTCGCATGTCATCTTCTCTGGGTGCTCATTTTGGCCACTTTTGACCGCAGCTTCGATTCGATCGGCCAACTCCACATCCTCGCCAATACGATCACTTCTATCTGCTCGCTCAATTTTTTTCGACGGCAAGGTTCTTGCTCCATAACTTTCAAGATCTGTGTCTTTAATATCCATTGACCGTACAACATCCATTACAACTTCATGCTCTGGTATTCCATCTTTCCAAGGGTTCTGATTTGCAATTTCTTGAATAATGTTTTTTTGTTTTCTTTGGCGTGTTTGAATTCCCCTTTCCGCAATGATTTTTTGAACTTCTTCAAGAGGCATTTTTTTCGATTCGGCAATTTTTTCAATCGAGAAACCAACATCAAACAAAAACAAAACATCCGTTTCATTTTCCATCGAATCAACCCCCACACCTATCTCTCCAAACGACTGCTCAACCCCTCCTCTCCTTCGTATGAAAAGAAACCTTGCATACGAGACTTCAAATCCAACCCCAATAAAGAACATACATGGCAGGGAGGGATAGGCGTGCAGACATTCTGGACAACAATCCATTTCCAGAGTCAAGAAATCGAATACATCGGGTGCATGCACACCGAACATCTGATGGTACAATTCATGTCGATGCTAAAACCAAAACCAATTCTCTCTTCTCTCAAATCATGGGTCTTCATTCACAACAACCTGTGAAACATCACACAGGAAAACTTTGGCATTTTAGCGATGTCGAGAAACAACACCTTCTGCTAGCAACTGCAGCTTTTACATTAGCTCTAGGCTTTATGATAACAGGGGGATTGTGGCATGAAAATTTTGGCACAACGACTTGGGTTGTTCAACTCCTTCTTACAATGCCGGTAATGTTACTTGCAGTAGGGCCTGCATTTTTACTGCATGAAATCGGTCACAAGATAATTGCCAAAAAGAACGGTTGTTGGGCTGAATTTCGAGCAGACCCAAGAGGTCTTCGTTTTGGAATCTTCATCTCATTCTTTCTTGGCGTATTGTTCATGGCACCAGGGGCAGTTATGGTCGCAGGGCTCGTAACACGTCGTCAAAACGGCCACATTGCTATCGCTGGACCACTTGTGAATCTCGGATTATTTGTGATTGGTATCCCAATATGGGCTCTTATCTTGGGACTGAGTGGTGCGTATGATTATGTAGGAACAGGAACAAATTACGGCAACTATCTCGAAGATGGTTCGCTCATTTGGCAACAAATGCTTGTTGATGCCGGCATCTTTTGGCTTTCAGCAAATATTATTCTTGGATTGTTTAACATGATCCCGTGGGGTCCACTTGATGGCCTCAAAGTAAAAGACTGGAGCGAAAACGCCTTCTACATCACCATTTCCATCTTTGCATTCCTTGTCATTTCTTGGGTCTTTTTAGGACTATGGAGTCCAAAAAACCTCCTCTATCATCTTGCAAATATGTTGTAAGTACCTTGTCTTTTTTATATATCGTCAAAACGACAGTGGAATACGGGCAATGCTTGTGGAAGGGGAGGTGAAGATGTGTCGAATAACAACAACACTTACTCTCAACTCTCACGCGTTCTTTCTAACGACATCAAATTGATTCCTCGTGTTGAGGAGTTCATGACGAGCAGGGGAATTGTTCGACAGAACTTTCATGAGTATATTGGTAAGACTTTGATAAACACGCTGTCAAAATCAAAACCCAAAAAAGCACTCAATATCATGATGTATGGCCATCCTTCAATGGGTAAGACCACTGAATTGCGCCAACTTACCACACTTCTTTGTAAGAACAAGAAATTCCAAAAATTGTTTCACCCGTTTTACTCAGAATTGCAGCGAGCAAGGGCAAACAGTTCTGAAAATGAGTCAATGTGGATGAACATTCGTTCCGGATCGGCCATCCAAATGCCGGATGATTATAACTTGGAAAATTTGGCAGATGAAGCCAAAGAAAGCGGAAAAACACCTTTGATAATTCTCGATACACTCGATATTCTGCTCATCGATGAAGTCATTGGCAAATCAGACACTATTAAGAAATGGAAATCGTTCCTTGAACAAACAACCCGCCTTGGTATTGCTTTGTTTTGGACATGTCGACCTTACGAATGGAATACTTTCCAAAACGAGATGCACCCAACATTATTGAAAAGAACACTGCAGATTGAATTACCTCAACTACAAAAAGAACAGTGCAAACCATTCCCCATATATTCTACATCCCAAAGTGAAAAGTGGCAGGAATGGACGCGCCACCTCCAATCACAAATGCCTTTATTTGCCGGCAGGTGGAGTGGAAATTACGATTCCAACCATGAATTACCCCCCCTCTTTTTCCAACAACTTGAACAACACGTGCATCAAATATGGGACTCAACGTTACATAATTTCAATTTAAAATCCCTTCAATATCCCTCAGCAATATATTATGCCGCATTATGGGAAACGATTCACACCTCCTTTTTTGACGAAACGAAACTTGAACGTTCAAAATCAAACATCTTACAACAACAGTTTGAGACTTTCATAATTCAGAATACCCATATAACACGGACACACAGGCTTCGATTTAACATTGAGAACCTCCTTG
>JASLVU010000099.1 GCA_030741225.1 Candidatus Poseidoniaceae archaeon
TTTGGAGCCACAGAATTCGAGATTCAAGATGTGATTCAAGGAATTTGGATCTATCGTGATGACCGATATTCTCAACTTCGCAAGAAAATCAAAAAAGAAAGAAAGCCAATCGAGATGTCGTTTATTGGCGGTTAATTGGCCTCTAATGGCGGCAGAATAACATCTGCTAAAACCGAAGTGCTGGTGAGGTCAACAAGTCGAAATCTCCAAGTTCCGGAATCAGAGCCTACGGTTGTGGAATCAATGACAAAATAATCACCTTGGCTCACAGAATAACCTGCATCTCGGTCGTGGAATGAAATATTTGCTCCAATGAGGCCGTAGACATTTGGATCACTGACTTTGCCCCGTATTGGGTCGCCATCTTCGATATTATCAGGTGCTAAATCATATTGAATTCTCGCAGGATCAATTGTTTGGTCAAGTGAGGTCAATCGGATAACGTGAAATCCATTGGACAATCCTCGAACACTCACCGATGCCTCAGGAGCGGGTTTTTCGGTCGTGGTTAGAGCACCTTGTATGAGAACGAACACCATACTCGAAAGCATCACGGTTATTGCAAGCAACAACACAGTGGCAATAACTGGGCTAACCGCTTGGTTGTCAGCGGACCTCCGAGTATTGCGCATGAAACACCTGTAGAGCCGATAGGTCTTGAACCAACCGCAAACTTTCACCAAAATTGAAAGTTCCTCGGAAAGTTTCTCATGTCAGATAAGCCAAAACATTCGACGACAAGTTACAGCTCGCCAAATTATACGCTTCGTGAAGAAATTAAACATCAAATTGAGTATCCAATCGGGCAGTCGAAACATCATACTTCCAATTTTGAAAGAGCGCTTTGAATTTCGCATGACCTTGCCCATTTGCTTTTTCCATCTTTGCTCGTATTGTTCAAGTGGAATTCCATTTTTGATGTGCTCGGCAACAACTTGGCCTGCAATCCGACCGCCAATCATGGCGATTGTAATTCCCGCTCCGTTGGATGGCAATACCATACCTGCAGAATCTCCGACGAGCATATAATGGCCCTTGACAAACTTCTTCAGGGTACCCGACATTGGTAAAGAACCAGCGCCATGGAATGTGATTTCTCCGTCGTACTTTGAGATGAATTCGTCTGTGTATTGGTTAAGTGATTTCCCTTTGCTGAAGCTTTTTTGAATACCCAAACCGATGTTAGCACCTTGGCCTTTCGGGAACATCCAAGCATAGCCTCCGGGGGCCATTGAACCGAAATGAAGTTCAACTGCATCGCCATAATTACCGTCCATAAGTACAAACTTTACCGGGATTTTAGTTGACTTTTCGTCCCAATATTCCCTACGAATAGGTCCATTGTGGCCTCCAGCATCGACAATAATTTGCCCAGTTAGAGTGGTTCCATCACGAAGAAAAACCGTGTGGTCTTCAACACGTTCAACACGTGAACTTGTCAAATAGTCTGCTCCTGCCTGCTTCGCTAGTTCAACTAAAAATTCATCGTGAGCAACCCGATTGAGAACATGTCCTTCAAAATCAAATTTTAACGGTTTACCAGAGGGGGGTAGCAAATGCATTTTCGTTGAGTGTCGTGATATAGCATGGCTTGGAGTCTGGAACAAATCATCCATATCAGGAACATCAGGACATAATCGTCGCATTTCATCGTTCGAAGGCACAAGTTCACCGCATTGTAATGGAGAACCAATGGGCTCTCTACGGTCAATGACAAGCACATCGACTCCCCCTTCGGCAGCATAGCGCGCTACGGTACTACCGGCTGGACCTCCTCCAATGACTATCAGTTGATGATCGTAAGTCTGCATCATTTCATCTCCTTACATTTCTCGATTCATCACGTATTCTGCAATACGAAGCATATGCTGCTTTGCTTCACTTTCTTCGAAATGAGAAAGTTCCGAAATCGCCCGTTCAAGATGTGTTTGGACCAAAATCTTGGCATAATTCATACTGTCTGAGCGGGTTAACAAATACATCAATTCGTCGAAATTCTCGTCAGAAAAGTCTTCAATAATTTCTGCAAGACGAATTCTTTCTGCACCATGAGAAAGAGTCAGAGCGTGGATGAGAGGCAACGTCATTTTACCTTCAAGAACATCAGCACCGCGAGGTTTTCCCATTCGTTCATCACCGCGTAAGTCAAGTAAATCATCGACCAATTGGAAAGCAATACCAAGTTCCATGCCGAACCTCTTGAGAGCGAGCGCTTTTTCTTCGGACAATCCAGCAACAAGTCCCGCTGCATGACATCCAGCCGAGAAAGGTCCTGCTGTTTTACCGCGCACGATACTGAGATAATCTTCAGGAGATGTTGCTAAATTGAGAACGTGGTCGAGTTGATCGAATTCCGAAGTAGCAATGTCTGCACAACATTGAGCCATAATTCTCACAATATGCTCTTCATACCTGCCGCCTAGACCAAAACCTTGGACGAACAACCAATCTCCTGCAATAACTGCTTTCGGAATCCCCACACGTGTGTGAATGGTTTCGATTCCGCGACGATGAGAGGCTTCATCATTGATGTCGTCATGAACAAGGGTTGCAGTATGAATGAGTTCAAACGCAAGCGCCAAAGGCATAATCTCATCTTCATCTAGACCTCCTGCAATCTCATACGCCAAGAGGATGAGCAGTGGACGAAGACGTTTCCCTCCTGCTAAAAGCATGGAACCACACAGTTCAGCAACCTGACCTGCACCGTTTTCAACTTCATTTTCAATGAGGGCTTCGAGTTCCGCATCGACAACCAATCGCATGGTTTCAAGACGGTCACTTGCCTCTAACTGAATACTCGCCACGACTCTCCTACAAGGGTGTCCTTCTTAACCCGTAGTCTCCGCCCTTGTATTGTGAGGAGTCATCCTCGCCGAGGTGATGCGTTGTCAGAAAAGGTTCGACTTGAAGTCTTAACCACCGCATCACGAAACGATGGAGTGCGGCTACAAATCGAGCGCACAATAGAAACACTGCGCAAGGATTTTGACTTCAAACTAAGTCAATTACCTCATATTGAATCGGCTGTTGAAGCACTCAAAAACGGCACTGGCGACCTGATGGCGATGTCTGCCTTAGACTGGAGAAATTTGAATGTCGACGGACTGGAAATTGTTGCGGTTCTGCCACGTCGTGAACCTACGTGGGTTCTTGTTTCCGATGATAAACCCGAATATCTGCATCAAAGAGCCCTCATTGTTTGTGATAATGAACTGCTTCGCAGACAGATGCGAAGGTTGCGAAGCGATCTGGATATCTTAACAAGCACGGCATTTGCCGAGAAAATCGGACACCTTCAGGCATTCCTCAAACTTGAGAAAGAGGAAAGAGTTCACTGGATTGAAGAATGCCGCCAAGATGAACTCATGGATGGATTTGTTGTTTCTCGGGGTGAGCATTCAGCCTTGAGATACAAATCAAGACGCCACACTCTTGGAATGCAGAGAGAAAACCCTGAGCGTACCCACTTTGTACCTCCACCGCTGTATGGGTTCACTTTATTGGTGTCACGAAAGGGCTTTGCTCAATCGAAAATACCGCCTGTGACTGATTCCGGAGCTTTCATGTCACACCGAATTGAAAGCGCATTGCTTGATTCATTACCTGAGCATTTACGCGAGATTACTGGGATTTATGTTGAACAGAGAAAGTTCAGAACAATCTTGAAAGAAGCCCAACGCTCAGGAGATGACTTTACTAACGAAAGCTTACTTGATTCTGGAAAAGCGAAAGCGAAGGAGGGGCCTTCTAAATGGGAGCAAGCAACTCCTCGAAAAGCAGTGCCGACCACCGCTCGAATTCAGATGAAAATTGAGACTTTGAACTTTGAAGGTACAGTTTCTGCAAGTGTAGAGCGAACATGTACCATTGAAGAGAGTCACATGGGGATGGTGAATCTACTCAAGGAATTCGAGATTTTACTGGATACAATGCAATCCGAACACGAAGAAATGGTTCGTAGGTATCCCGGGCTACCAGAAGAATTCAGTCATTCAAGACCGGCATTGTTGAAACTTGATTCATCTCAATCGTCTTCATCTGAAGAAGAATAAGCAGTTGAATGAAGCAATGACGAAAATCCTTGCTTAGAAACATAATTTTCCAAATCAACCAATTCAGTTGGCTCATTCTCGTCACATAACTCAAGAATTGCTTCATCAATCTCTCGTCCATTCCTCTCCCAAGTGCCTGCCGAGCGTTGTAAATCTGAAGCAAACTTTTCCACCACTTCAATGGAAGTGAGGTTGTGATTAAGAACTTCATGAAGAGAATCCACGACTTTGAGATTCGTTTCCCTTAGTTGTCGTATACGACCGGATAATTCTGCCAGGAATTCTCGCAGTTCCTCGACATCATTTGAACGAGAAAATCGTCTCTGAGCCTTTTCGAAATCCTTGAGCATGACTGAAATTCCAGCAACGATTGCCAATTTGGCTTTACTGGCATCTAAAATGGTGTCCTCAGAGTCCTTCAGTCGAGAATCAATCATCTCCTCAAAACCGTTGTAGTGCTTCTTCAAGTCCGTCCAAACCAATTCTTTCAACGAGTCGACAAGAGAATTTGCCTCTTTGAGGCCTTGCCTTGTAGCCTTGATTGACCTCGCCATCAGCCCAATCCATGTGTTCTATCACTTCAAACCATTGCCAGTTTGAAAAGGAAACGTCGACTTGGATTGGGAAATACGGTCGAAGAACTGGCCTCTCCACTGCTTCAACACAGCGAAAACACATATACTCCTTAGAACCGAAAGTAATCCGTAGGTGGTGCAGTGACTCCAAAAAGCGAACTCTTGAACGAACTTTATCAAGCTCGTTTCGATGGTCTTAAGGAACTCGCTGTAACCTATCAAATCTCAAAATCGGGTTCGGTAGAGGTGCTTCGTGCACGGCTGATTCAGCACCTTATTCTAGAAGAATGGGATTTGTCACCTGACGGCATTAAAAAACTGATGAATGCCGAATTAGGTGAAATTCTTGGCGTCTTTGGAATAAAAAAATCCGGTTCGGTTAGAGCACGAAGACAACGATTGTACCTTCACCTCAATCATGACCCAAAACAATTGATTCCTGAATCACTCGACAACTTGACTCGCGACCAATTGCATGAAATGTGCAAGACTCTTGAATTACCACTTTCTGGAAACAAGCAAACTCTCCTCGTTCGAGTGGCAGGTGTATTGGCGTATCAGCAAGGTGGCTGGGGTAAAGTCAAGAAAAGTTTGAGGAGGCCTCGTGGAGACCATTCACAAATTACGATTCCAACTCCAAGTGAAGACTCAAAAAATGAAACTCCCCCACAAAGTGTTTCAAGCGAACAAACGACTGTCATAGAGAAGGTTGAGACATTTGTTTCTGAACATCCCGAAGGATGGACATTTGAGGAAGAAACCGAAATGCGAACGAAACTGGCACAAGACGGAATTCCCATCTCAAGAGCCCCAATATCATCTTCCATAGATGAGGCCTTACGTTCTTCTCAAGGAAACGAACAACAATCTGAAACACCAGCAATGGTCCAGACTGCCCATGTTTCAGAATTGAGCGAACTTAGCCTGGAAACTGAGGCCGTCTTGTTGGAACTGACTGCAAGATCCGCAGAAATCGAAGCTGCAGGCAGAGACTTCCTCGCAGTGAGTTCAACAAGCGAGGTGGATGACTTTGAAGCTTTTATTGAAAGTTTATCGAAACATGGCTTTGCAGTTGAATTACCCGCAATTAGAGACAGTATTCGTAACACGCTCATGGAACTTGAATTCCGTTCACAGAACGAAAAAGAGGCTGTTTATTCGATGCCAAATTCGTGGAGAGAACGCGAAGCACTCCGCAATTTTGAGGCAGCACGTGAAGTTCTTCGAGACCAGTTGAACAACACACTAGCAGCATCAGGGGGAGATTTGGTAAAGGCCCGAATGAACTTTGAGCAGGTTGGACATGACATGGGCCTTGACCTCCGAATTCCAAGTGTGTCTGGAAGGTTGCATGCATTGTTTGACCTGCATGTTGAAATTCACCAAGCAGAAGCACTGCAAGACCCTTCAATCGCTCGAAGAACGAGAATTTTACGGGTACTCCAACACGGTGCAGTTCACTTAACCAACAATGAGCGAATGACTCTTGATCGACTTGAACGTAATATTGGAGCCTTTGAGGAAATGGTTGAGACAGTCTTGGAATCAAGTGAAGGACATTTCTCTGAACCACAGCAATCATTGGTGATTCGATTCCTTGAATCTCGCGGATATGAAGTCAACACTGCTGATTTGAGGCCACGAGTATTAGCATGTGCTGGCATCATTGGAGCAGAATTAGGATTCATTTCCCCTGCAGAGATTCCCCGCATTGCTCCTGGAATTATGATATCTGATACACAAGTAGAAGCCATCGTAACTGAATTGAAGGCGCTTGCTCAAGCATTCAAACCAAATCAAGTAGAGCAGGATGATGATGAACACATCGTTGCCGAATCAATGGGTGAAGCATCTG
>JASLVU010000009.1 GCA_030741225.1 Candidatus Poseidoniaceae archaeon
CGAGATGCGAGAAGTCCGTCTGCGAGAGGTACATCAAAGTAGCCAACACCATCGCTTGTAGAACCAAGCCATTGCAGGGAACCGTTGTAACTTTCCCATTCGACTCCAGATACTCTCCAAGGTGCAGTCCAAATGTGATAGATTTCTCCTTCAACACCGAGTTGATCGGTCCAAGTAACTCTCGTCGTTTTGTTTCCGATAAATTCAGCATGAACGTTTGTAGGTTCTGCAATCCAGGGACTAAATGCATCCTCTAATACGCTATCAGAACATGAGTATTCGGAAATATTGGTATCAAATGTTCCAAAGGCATCAACAATTACGACGCAATAAAAGGCATATCCAAGACGACCGATTGGAATCTCGTAATCGAATTCTTCTTTATTCTCATCCACGGTTGCAATCAATTGAACATCCGAACGAAGGATGCTTGAAAATGACGAATCTGACATGTAGATTCGATAAGATTCTGCCTCCTCACCTGCAACGTCGGTCCAACTTATCTTTGTCGTACCACGGCCATCGAAAACACTTGGAGTAAAAGTGGCAGAATTCAAGAACACAGGTGATGGAGGGCTGTTGTCCTCACGTAGAGGCGTTGACATTGCATTGTACGAGAGGAAACGCAAGTCTTCGTAATCGGTAGTTCCATCAGTCCAATTTGGAAGCAGATAATTTACCGAGTAATACACTTCTCTGTCCGTGTTTGGTGGAATGTCAAGAACATATTGCGATGTTCCTGCCGGCAATTCCCAGCTTACTGTTTGAAAGTTGTTGAGTATGCTGGTATTGGACCTTGAAACAGGCGAAGATGTCCTGTACAATTGTATTCTGTAAGCATCATCACCGGATTCAGGCAAAATTGGAACAATGTCATTGTAGTTAATCCACTGCACAGTTGTTTGACTGGTTTCGGGGTCAAAAGACGAGACGATGTTGTAAGGTGTACGAATCGGGGTTGTTTGTTCCAAAACAGGCTCTGCCAACGATGAGGCATTAGCATCAAGATCGAAAATCTCTGTTCCATCACCGAGAGTAGTTGTTATTCCGTAGTAAAACGACTGATTAACACCAGGCGATACGAGGAAAGATGCGGAATGGTCGGCTACGGTTCCGTTGAGACCTCGACATTGAAATGCATCGTTGCCAACCTCAAATGATGAGCATGCGGTGATATTGGTGGCAAAAGGTGCGAGACTATCGATAGTTGCAGGAGTGATGGGTTGATCAGAGCGATAGACGTTGTAGGTCGCCGTAAACAGGCCCTGCAATACTGAACTGTCGACATCGATGTTGCGCCATGTCACTGTGGTCGTTTCCGAGGCAGGGTCAAAAACTGCGACAATATCTTGAGCCTGTAGGTTCACAGGGTCTCCAATATCTTCTGCATTTGCATTGCTGATTGGAGCCAAGGCTAACAGCATGCACAACACAAGAAAAATCGCTTTTCTCTTGCCTTCTTCACCGAGCAATAAGACTGTCATCGTTCTACTGTCGCATGCAACGGTTAAGAGCATGTCGGAAATTCAATGGTTAAAATCAAGATTCAAGACACCCCTACGGGGTGACGAACAATGAAAATTATTCTTCCGAATCCGATTGGTTAGGTTGAGGTAGAGGGTCCTCGATATCAATTCGCATTATCTCAGACTTTGCTTGTTGAAAACGTACCAAAAAGGTCCACAGACCACCAAATGCTGAAATCAACACGACGAGGCTCAAAGGATTGATTGGGATGTGGTCAAGAACTCCCGGATAGTTTCCGAAATCTCCTACTCCAGCATGAATGAATATTCCGGTCAAGAAAATTGCAACAACGCTTAGAATTGTTCGGTCAGCTCTCGAAAATCCACGGTAGTTTCTCGATCCTGCTACCGCTTGAGCTTGTGTACCCATGTACGAACCGAGCAGAGTAAGCCATGCCGCGGCCAATCCGAGGGTTAAATCACCGACAAAAACCGAGCCGGCAATACATATGATCCAAACTGCATCAAGCAATCGGTCAAACGTATGATCAAGATAGTCGCCCCAACGGCTTACGTTACCGTATTTTCGAGCAAGGGGTCCATCGAGCCCGTCCATGGCCATTGCTAGAATAATGAGAAACCCAGCGCCAAACAGCATATTGGCACCGTAGATTGAATCTTCCGAAGTCAACACTGCGAGTCCACCCAAAATTCCGATTGGGAGTGCCACCCATGTGATTGTTGATGGTTTTACATTCGAAAAGGTTTCTAAAATGGGATTCAGTATACCTTCCCATGTATCTCGCAATTTCTCCAAAGCCATTGTAATCAAATGTCGGGCCGCTAAGGGGGATGTTTGTTGTTGCGGTAATCAAACTGCAAAAGAGCCCACTTACAACCAATCGATGATTGGCGAATCCTGTTCTTTTTGATTACGAGAAGGGCATCCATCATCAACCCATTGAACAACCGTTTGGAGGATTTCTTCAACTGATGAATGCGTAGTATCAATCTCAAGAACCGGAATGGATATTTCAAATTCATGAATTTCAGACCAAGTTCCAGACACCATTTCCCACTCCACATTTGCTGTGATTTTCTGTTCAGAATACTCTCGCTCAGCAAGGCGCTCTCGTAAGAATTGTGGATTGCAACGCAAAAGGACAATTGCATCGACTTCGAGGAAATGTGAAAGATGGCCGTCAACAATTGTTACTTCAGAAGATTCAAACTCCAATTTCTCAGAAAGGGCATGAATGTCGATAGGGGCTGAACCATCATTCGGATCAACTTGCCCAAGACAATCAAATTGCTCAGCTAAATCTCTTAGTTGAAGAACAGAGTATTGCTCTCTCAAGAAATTACAAAGCGTTGTTTTTCCGGTACCAGGGGAGCCGGATATAGCCACGCTGATTCCTTTGTTCACAGTACTCCTACGCCATCGAATAGATAAACGAAATCGTGCAAAAACCAACAAAGAGAGTATATGTAATGGATTTCCTGAGAATCGAGGAAAGGAATCAAAGGTCTACGCCTCTAGGAGTGTTTGTTGCTATGTTTGGAATGAATGACCCCGCCCAAACACTACTGCAATTGGAACGTTATGTCGATGAGGGTCGTATGGAAATGTCAGAAGTCATGGCAATTCAGTTCACTGAAATGTTTCTTGCTGACAAAAAAAGAGATGTTGATGCGCAAATAATGTTGGTGAAAGGGCTTCGCATTCTATGCGATGTCTTTCTCGTTCGAGAAAAACCAGCAAGAGCGATTTCAACGGTGAAAATTCTCCATCGGGAAAGGAAAAAACTTACACGGACACTCTCAAATGGAGCTCCTCAACTTCTCGAAAAAATGACGCCGGCAGCGGATGATTATCGTCGAGCCGGTAACATTTATGCTGCCGCCGGTAAGAAGAGTGCTGCCACCAAGGCTTTCTCACGCTGTGAAAAGCTTTCTAGCGGCCATGTTGCATCTGCACTGGATGCATGCAAGGTTCTTCCAATGAACAAAAAATTGGTTGCAAGATTGATTTCTGCTGTCAATATGTCGGGTCCGGTAATTTACGCCAATGCCCACTTTTTTGTTGAACCCGAACACTCACCGAGAACCTCTCTTGAAGAAATTTTATCAGTGTTGCAAAAAGCAGTTGCTGTAGGGATTGGTCCTAAGGACTCCTGTCTCCAACTCATACAACGTTTAGAAGATGAAAAAACCGCTATCGAACGCGGCGAGGCTGCCGCAAATGCCAGACTTCAAGCAGCGATGGATCTGCTCAAACCACAGCACGACTACTACGAGTATTGATGGTAACGAGAGATGGATTTGAACCATCGATCTCCGGGTTATGAGCCCGACGGGATATCCAGACTACCCCACCTCGTTATGTCCGTGGCTAAGCCCTACCGTTTTTCAATGCACCGATGCGGTGCCAATTACCAATCTTGGAGAAATCTCGAAAAATATTGTTTTTTAAGCCCTTTTTTCCATTGCATTGATGAAGATGAAGTGCATGAGAGTACCGTGCAAGGACATCGTGTTATTGTGATATTGCTGTGTTCAACGCTTCTGTTGGGCTCTCTCTCTGGCTGTATTGGCACAGATGAAGTAGAAGGAAAGAGCAGTGAAATTGACTTGGTGGTGTATTATGATGCAACTTCAGGGGTCATCGAAGAAGTGATTCAAAGCGGTCAACAAGTTTCAGAAACCGGCGTTGAACTTACCTTTGATTTCTCATACACTACATCATCTGCCGGAGAAATAGTCACCTTCTATTACATTCCAGGTGACGGTTCGAGTGCTGCAGAGAGTAATGCAGATGAAACCGGTTTAGTGACCTACACCTATCTGACGCATGGCTTATTTGATGCAGCAGTTGGAGCAATAGACGATCAAGGAAACGAATATTTTGAAAACCTTACAATACGAATCGATAAAAAAATTACTTGGGCGCAGGAAAACACTGCAAACCCCAATACGATGACAATCGAGACAACTCCGGATTGCAATTGCGACCCTCCAGAAAAAATCACTATCGATTCAACCGTGAGCAATCCTGAAAACCCGACAAACCCTTTTGCACAAGGACAAACCGTTTCAGTAACATGGAGATTGTTGAATTCAACAGATGCGACCACAGCAGAATCAACACCGGAACAAGTTGCTGATGGACAAGATGCAACATGGATGCATAACCAATATTTTGTCGAACCAGGTACATGGAAACTCGAGGTCGACGTCGAGGCTGAAGGTAATGGTGATGAACAAGTTACTGTCGACCATATTGTAGGAATCAATTATGTGGCTCAAGAAAGCATTCCGAACCCGATGAGTGTGCCGACTCCTGAGGAATAATTTCACTTTCTGTTTCACTAAAAGTGAACTTAAAATGAAAATTCTCCGTGCAGTACAACATTTTAACAAGACGGATTTGAACGAAAAAAGGGATTCTATGACGGCACCCTGTTTCTGTCCTTCATATACCGTTGCCAAACCAGCAGGGGTTGGAAGTGAACAAGAATGCCTACCAAATCAAAAAAGAAATCGAAACTTGATGTTGAAAACAATGAAGACCCTACCGAGGAAGCACCGTTAGTGATGCCGGAAGAAGAAGAGGTTCCCGAGCCGCTAATCGAAGACCTCCCCGGCGTAGGCCCTGCAACCGCAGAAAAACTTAGAGAAGCCGGTTTTGATGACCTTCTTGCTCTTGCTGTCATGTCACCTGGTGACCTTGCAGACCAAGCTGAACTGGGCGAAGCAGTTGCAACGAAAATTATCGCAGGCGCAAAGAAAATGGCCAATATTGGCGGATTCGTTTCAGGTGGAGCGCTTCTAGAGAGACGCCGAGAAGTATTGAAACTTTCATCAAAAGTTGAATCGATTGACGATCTACTCGGCGGTGGTTTTGAAACACAAGCATTGGTGGAAGTATACGGCGCATTCGGTAGCGGTAAAACCCAAATCGGACACCAGCTTGCCGTTAACTGCACGCTCCCAATGAGTGAAGGAGGATTCGATGGGGATGTCTTCTATATCGACACTGAAGACACATTCCGACCTGAACGTATCACACAAATGGCGAGAGGACATGGGCTTGACCCCGACCAAGTGCTAAGCAGAATCCATGTAGCTCGAGCATACAATTCCGCTCACCAAATGCTGCTCGTCGATGAAATTAAGCGAATGAGTAAGGGATTGAATGTCAAGATGATTATTGTTGATTCCTTGACCAGTCATTTCCGTGCTGAATTTATTGGCCGCGGTATGCTTGCAAACCGTCAGCAAAAACTCAACCGACATCTCAAAGATCTCAAACAACTCGCTGATGTCAACAACGCTCTTGTCTTGGTCACGAATCAAGTTCATTCCAAGCCTGATGCAATGTGGGGCGACCCAACAAAGCCAATCGGCGGTCACGTTCTTGCTCACGCATCGACATTCAGACTTTACCTGCGTAAGGCAAAAGGTGGTCGTCGCATCGCACGACTGGTGGATTCGCCAAACCTCCCAGATGGTGAATGTGTCTATCAAGTTACACAAGAAGGTCTTCGAGACTGATGGCTCGAGTAACTACCTACTGAAATCGTTGTTTCGACCGTTAGGAGGGTCGGCACATTCAAGGGTTCATGCGCAAGCATGACTCTTATGCGACACTTGATTGAACGGGTTTTGGAACTCACTGAAGCTGAAATGGCAACCACTGCTCCTGTAGCTCCACCAATGGGCGAGGGTAGCGAAGTTGAACTGAAAGCCCTGCTTGAATCGCTTCAACCCCGTATCCGAGTGTATGGCGTTGGAGGAGCAGGTTGCAATGCAATCGGACGACTTCACAGTGAAGGATTGTTTGAAAACTCGTATGTTACTGGTTATGCAATCAACACCGATGCCCAGGCATTACTCATGTCTCCAATAGATGAAAAAATCTTGATTGGAAGAACTGCACGAGGACGGGGCGCGGGCGGAGATCCTACCAAGGGTGAGGCCGCAGCACTTGAGTCCGAATTGGTGCTTCGACAAATCACCAACGACACTCAATTAGCAATCATTACCGCTGGCATGGGCGGAGGTTCAGGAACTGGAGCGGCTGGACAAATTGCTCGTTTAGCGAAACAGCAAGGAGCAATGACAATTGCAGTTGTAACCTATCCATTCCAATCTGAGGGGGCATTACGTAAGCAAAATGCTGAATGGGGGTTGGAACGATTGCGAGAGCATTGCGATACGATACTTGTTATTCCGAATGAACGATTACTGGAGATTGAAGGTGTCAAAGATCTACCAATTTCAAGCGCATTTAGAGTCGGTGACGAATTGTTGGTTCGCTCGATTACCGGTGTTGCAGAACTGTTGACCATAGATGGTATGGTGAACCTTGACTTTGAGGACCTTCGAAGCGTCATCAATTTCGGAAGTGGAGTTGCTATGATTGGTTTGGGTTCCGCATCCGGACCAGGTAGGGCTGAAGTAGCAACCATGGAAGCATTGCATTCCCCGCTTTTGGATATCGATGCATCCGATGCTCGCGGGGCGTTGATCAATGTTGTTGGTGGAGCCAGTTTGACTTTGGGCGAGGCAGAACACTGCGCGAAATTAATCAAAGAACAAATCTCACCCCACGCTCAAATTATTTGGGGAGCAGCGGTAAAGGAAGAACTCGATGACGAGATTCGAGTAATGCTTGTGCTCACTGGAGTGAAAAGCGAACAGATACACGGCGCAAGTGAAAACAGACAGCTTCGTGCTCTACAAAATCAGCATATCGAATTCGTAAACTAATTATTTCAAAGTCCTGTAAAGGAAAAAGAACAGTACAAGAATTCCGCCGTAAAGGATTGAGTATTGCTCGGCATTGAGTTCATCGGAAACTTGTGGATTTTCTGTTTCTCCAACATATTGGCTGCCAGGAATTTGGATGCCAAATGAATTCCACATATCTCCCATCGAGTTACCGTTACCGTTCACTGCGTTTCCGTGAACAACAAAATCGACCGCAGAGGTGTTGTCACTCGGTGCTGTCCATGTAAAATTCCATGTACGCATTGCGCTTCCAGCCAGAGTATGCGTCCATCCGTCATCAATTACCTGAACCAAAGAATCGTTTTCAGGTTCGAGCAATCCTTCACTCATCAATATTCGAAAACCACCATGTGAAGCATTCGTGGACCGTTCAACTGAACTCTCTAAAGATAGGGTGATTGCGTATGTTTGGGAACTCTCAAATTGAATGGGCAGACCTTGTAGAGTGACTTCAGTGACATTGGATTGGGAACCGTGACATACACACCCGTTATCTGCCATACTACCAATTCCAGTAGGAAAACTATCCGTAAGAGGTAGACCGGATACTGCGGCAAAAACGAGGCAGAAAAAAACCCCAAATCGGTAAAAGTGCATTGAACTTCATTACTCCTCCATCGCGCAACTCATATGACTCTTTCCTCAAACCACACTCCATTGATAATCTATCGTAGAAAAGTGTCAATCTTTCTTCATTAGAAAAAAACATTCTTTCATGTACTAGAAGGTCGATTTGGGGATGGTGCAAGGCATGGGGCCATGGGATACTGTAGTTGAAGAGATAGAAGAAGAAGTCGATATGTTTGCTGAGTTGGGTGCTCTGCGACCAGCACAAACTGTTGCAAATGTTTCCGCACCAGTTACCCAACAGGACACATACGATCCTTTGGCTGCTTTCATGGATGAAGATGAAGAGTCATTGGTGGCAGATTCATTGTTTGCGCTAAACGAAGGGACTAACGTCGTTCACGAAAATCAAGTGCCTGAACCTTCTACGCCTCTATCAAATGAAGTCATTACTGAACTCCTCGAAGTTTTGGTGAAAAAGGAATTGCATGCACGGGCTGAGCGCGGTGAAAATTGGCTTGGGGGCCTCCCTGCAGATGCTCAAGCGAAAATTGATTCAGCTCGTGTAATCAAGGAACAACAGGCATACCATCTATCGCTGATTATTGACATGGTTGGAACTGGAGAAGTCCGTCCATTTGCCACGGTGCTTTCGACCAACGATGGCGCGCTTCCTGTTTCCCCCCCGTCTCATCTTTCGAAAACCTGGTATCCACTCTACAACGCTTTGAGAGAGCTGCTCCTCCAAGCAATGGATTCCCTATCGAAACTCAATGTCATTTCTGGGAAAGTTACTGCTTAGGTTCGTGAACAACTACCCTTGAAGTCATTTTCACTTCAGTGAGCATGTTTGAAACGCTGCAATACTTCTCATGGCTCTTTTCAACTATACGTTCAAGTAATTTTACTGGAACATTACCCTCGACATGATATATCATTTCAATTGTTTTGAAAACGCGTGGACTCTGCTCGGCCCGAGTACTGTCCATTTCGACCCACGCCTTCTGAAATTCACGTTCTTTCAATCCTACGACTACATCGACTAAGGAACACGCTCCAACCATCTGCAACGCTACTTGCATCGGCGAAGGTCCTCCTTCCCAATCCAATTTTAGACTTTGATTGTTTGAATTCGTACACAGTAAACCGTGTCCTCCTGTCCATTCGACTCTCCCCTGCATGGAGGGCCGTGGGGCGGTTCATTCTTGAAGGAGACGCTACTGGGTCGTTCGATAGCCATGGAAGGAAGCCCTGTTACAATGCAAAATGGAAAACTCACTATTCCCAACAACCCCATTATCCACTACATCGAAGGCGATGGAATTGGTATAGACATCACCCCTGTCATGATGAAAGTCGTGAATGCTGCTGTATCCAAAGCATACGGCGGGGAGAAAAGCATTGTTTGGTCTGAAGTCCTTGCAGGTGAGAAAGCGTTCAAAGCAACCGGTGAATGGTTGCCGCAAGCCACTCTTGATGCAATGAGAACGGGATTGGTTTCCATCAAAGGTCCGTTAACAACACCAGTTGGCGGTGGAATTCGTTCGTTGAATGTCGCTCTTCGACAAAAACTGGATCTTTATGCATGCGTTCGACCGGTTCGCTGGTACAATGGTACTCCATCACCGGTTAAATCTCCAGGAGATGTCGACATGATTATTTTCCGAGAAAACAGTGAAGATGTCTATGCAGGTATTGAATGGGAAGCCGGTAGTGAAGGGGTCAAGAAAGTTATCGACTTCCTCCAAAACGAAATGGGCGTTGACAAAATTCGGTTCCCAGACACATCAGGAATTGGCATTAAGCCCATTTCTAAAGAAGGGACGGCACGAATTGTTCGAGCGGCGTTCCATTACGCGATTGACAACGACAAAGAAAGCGTTACTCTTGTGCACAAAGGTAACATCATGAAATTCACTGAGGGAGGATTCCGAGATTGGGGATATTCACTCGCAAAAGAGGAATTTGGAGCAGTTGAGCTCGATGGTGGACCGTGGTGTACCTTTGAAAATCCAAACACCGGCAAAACCATTCTAGTCAAAGATGTCATTGCCGACGCTATGCTCCAACAAATTATTACCCGTCCAGCAGAATATTCTGTATTGACCACAATGAATCTAAACGGCGACTACATCTCTGATGCCTTAGCAGCTCAAGTTGGAGGTATTGGAATTGCACCCGGGGCGAACATCAATTATGATACTGGAATTTCAATTTTTGAAGCAACCCATGGAACTGCTCCAAAATACACAGGACAAGATAAGGTCAATCCAGGTTCATTGATATTGTCTGCTGAGATGATGTTGCGACACATGGGGTGGAATGATGCTGCTGACCTCGTTGTAAAGGGCATGGAAGGGGCGATTTCTGCAAAGACAGTTACTTATGATTTTGAGAGGCTGATGAGTGACGCTACGCTACTGTCTTGCAGTGCCTTTGGTGATGCAATGATTTCACACATGTGAAAATTACTTCACCCATGCGTTGAGAGACCGGCTGTTTTTGGCAATTCCAAAGCCAAATTGTTCTTCAAAAGCACGTGCTACAAGAGTGAAATCGCCGTCTCGAGTAGCGACTAAAACTGTGCCAAGTTCTTGCAAAGGTTGTGTTGCAAGTTGTAATGCAATACCCATAATAATTCTATCAGGGGCCTCGGGATAGATATCTTTGCCGTTAATTACAGTGCGGATTGGTTCTCCACGGGTCCGTTTCATTGCGGTTATTTCTTCGTATATTTCGGTTGATTGTAAAAGGAATTCCTCTATCGCCAAGGTATTTTCTGGCGATGCTGCCTCATCTTCAAGCTCAAGGTTAAGTGGTCGCCAAGTATTGTAATCTTTCAGTACATCATCGGCAAGACTGCGCAATGTCTTCTGATCGAAAATAGACTCGAGTAATTTCGGAGAAACGAGTGCATCATCAAATCGTGACCGTAAGGCGTCGGTACCCGAAACAATGCCGGCCAATTCTTGTTGTACGACATCGGGTAGCCAAAGTTGCAGTTTTTTATCTCTTGCCTTGCTCAAGAGCACTTTATGGAAACTACCTTGTCCACGAATATCAAGGCTCACCTCACTAACCAATTGCAACTTTTCTGCGATTCGATCAATCAGTGCATCAACAAGGATATTGGTATCAACAATCACCAAAGGTGCCAAAGAAAGATTTCTCAAATAGCGACGAGATGAATTTGGTATATTTTTTCGGTTCAGTGAAAACATTGACTTCTCAACATCTCGAAGTTTGCGAATCTGTAACTCGGAGAATTTTGCACTGTTTTGAGCACGTTCCAAAAACATGAGGCCGTCCACGGGACGTACTTTTGATGCTTCTTTGGCAAGAAGATGAACCTCATCGATTGAAGGTGAATCGCTTTGCATGAGCTGATTAAATCGGATATCGAGTGTGTTCTTCTGCCGTCGACGGTTTTGGTGAAGAGAGTTGATTGCTGCTGTTACTCGACCTGAGAAAGGGTCGCTAGGAAGCGGTCGTGGATGTTCCAAGGGGTAAGTCTTGAGCATGTCAAGGTCATCTTCTGCGTAATGTACTCGAGAGATTTCAACCATTTCGCCTTGCTCATTCTCTTCAGAGACCGTTCTTGTCCGCTTAACGAAATCTTTGAGAAGTCGAGTGGCTGAATTGGTGTCCTGCGATTTGGCTGTATGGGATACTCGGAGATAAAGTTGAAATCGCTGCGTAATTGCGCTCTTCAAAGCAGGTTGTGCATCGAGAAGTTCAATTGCTTCATGCCACTGCTCAGCAAAGGCAAGATGTATCAATGCCTTGCGATAAAGCGTGAGAGAATGTTCGTAATCAAAGTCTTCATGATCCCCGGCTTTTCGATAATCTCGAGCTGCATTCAGTTCTTCGTTCTTGGATGCCCCCACTGCAGCTCGAGCAAGCGTGTGCCATGGCGAAAGTGGATCATTAGTCTGATACCAACGAACCAATGAAGGAAGTCCTAAGTCGTGCTCCAATACCAAATGCCGAACACTATGTATCATAGCTGTTGGAATGGATTCATTGCCTAGAAGAGAATTCAAAGTATCGATGTTTTCTTTGTTTGACTTACCGTGTTGTAGCATCAATGCAACATAATTTAGCCGTAAAGTTGAGATAACGGCATTGAAAAGTATTCTTTCCATTTTCGATAAATCAGCAGATGCAATACTATCTTCAAGGTTTGAAAGATGAGTTGAGGATGCAATACCACTTCCACCATCTCGAAGAGCCTGTCGGATTGGACCAAAAGCGCGAAGTCCTTGTCGATCCAAAACAGTTGTAAGTCGCTCATCCTCGATGTTTTCGCCTTCGAACAACATCAACAAAGCCTCAGATGTTGACGAAAAAGACTCTGGAGCATCCATGCTATGAATCTCTGAAAGAGCAGTTCTACGAGCCACACGAACTTGTTCCCATAATTCAGTATCTCCACCGGAATCGAGTAAATGAGATACAAGAAGCGTCTCATATGGATGAGAAATTGGAACAAGATCGTTGGTTGTAATGATGTTCGCAAGCCTGTTTAAGTCCATGTTTTGAGTAAATATATCTATCAAAAGAGGGAGTACGGACTCCCAAGCTTCACTTGATTGGTTCGAGATATTGTTTGCAGATAATGCGCGTACTTCAAGAGAAAGTGACTTCAATTGAATAAGAGACACCAACGCACCATCATCAAGAATTGGAATTTGTTCAATCAGCCATTTGTCAATTTCATCGCTCGAAATGTCTGCAAGCAAAGGAGTAAGGCGAGAAAGGTCGGTGTTGTGATCCAATTTAATATTGGTAAGAAGGTCGATGGTTTCTTCAGATTTACCTTCTTTATGCAGCGCATTAAGTCGCCACCACATAATTTTCTCAATTTGAACGGAATTAGAGGTGTTGTTTTGCAAAATGTTGAGGCCTTCTGAGAGTTGTTTTGAAGATAATTTTGAAGCCTCATCAGGTGCATGTTGCCAAGCCATCAATTGTCGAGATTGCGCAAGAGAATTCTCGCCTTTCGCATTTTTTGACTTTTTCCAATCAATGATTTTCCCGTTCCTTAATTCGTAGAAATCGTTCAATTGCTCTGCCAAATCCTCATCAATGGAACCGAGAATCTTGAGAGAATTTTTCGGGTCATTGCCTGAAGCTAATGCGAGTAAAACGCTCAAAGCAGATGCTTGACCTTTCATTTCAAGGAGTGCGGGGGACGGTTGAATCTGACGCCCGGATGAAAGTTGGGAAGATACATTTCGCAATGCTACTTGACACTCTGAGTCAATGATACATGGCGAAATGCCTTCAATTGCTACGAGTAACTCAGATGATGAGAGTGGGTTGATGTATGCACATTTCAAATCGACTTTTTTGGCGGTTTTCGGTTTTGAAACTTTAGCTTTCGGAAATGCTGCGAATTGGCCCAAAATAGCTGTGTGCTGAGCCATTTCATGCCATACAGGATGAACACCTTTCTCAAGGCAGGTTTCACGGATAGAAATTTCAGTAGCCTCCCATTTTGAATCCCAATCGTCTTTTTGAAGCAATTTGTGAACCATCAATACTGCAAGACGGAATGCTGAGCTGTATTCTGAAGGCAACAGCATTTCCTCAGGCTTTGGGAGTAGATCCATTGGGCCGCTTGCGCCTCTTCCACCTCTTCGGTTTCGATTGCGGCTACTGTGGCTTCGACGTGCAGATGGGAGGTCAGAATCTTCGTCAGCAGCCGGTAGTTCGGTTTCTGCAAGTGCAATTAACAAAAGTGGACGCCAAGGTTTTTCCAACAGTTTCCAATCCGGAGTCTTCACAACAATGGATTGTCGAAGAGGTTTTCGAACTGGCTTTTTGAAGGCTGCATTAAGGCAATTCAACAAATATGTCTCTTGCATAATGCCCCCTCCGAGGTCTGCCTCCATCTATCCTCCTTCAACCCACCGGCCAAGTCAACTCGGATTCAAAACCTTACTTCGAGACAAAAACATCACGAACATCAATGAATGAAGAACACTTGCAGTTCTTCGGGGAGAAGTATGGATCTTGTTCGTACAACAGTATTGCTTCTTCATCCTGCACTAGCAACCGCACTGCTGTTTTGGATTTGGCGACAATATTCTTGGCGTAAACAAAGTTTTGAACTCAAAGGAGATGAGCGAGCAATGGCTCTTTCAAAACATGAAAAAAACGGTGACCGATTGATTTGGGCTTCAGCAGGTGTGATCCTTATTGCTTTTGCAAGTCGCGCTATTGTGGCTCTTCGAGATGACGAAGATTTGCTTTCTTCGCTGGTCCCGGGAAGTCTTCACGGATATATGGGGCCAGTGGGATTCGCCCTTCTTTATATCTTAGCTCGAATGGGTCGAAAGGCAAGAGAGGCTCGCCTTGAGGGGCGCCAATTTCGTCATATTGCTACCAAACATGGAAGGGCCGCAGACCTGATAGTCGTCCTCGTCTTCATTCATGCTTTCTTGGGTTTCTTGTACATCTTTGCTATCTTGTAGTGTCGATTGCTAATTCAATATCCCGATTCTTCCACATTTGAATCCATTTTTCCAGATTTGCTTCAACTCCAGGCGGTTGTATTCGACAGCCACAGGCATTTGCGTGACCGCCCCCAGTTGCATCAAAGGCCGTTGCTAAACGGGAGAGATCGAACCTATTTTGTCCATTTTTCAAAAACGAATTCGCGTAAAAGCTAGCAGACAATGCTGGCCGCTCTGGAGTATCAATTGAGCCATCAGCATAGCCATGAATGATACAACATGCATCTGCATTTTTCCCGGCCCAAGCAGTTACAAGGTAGCCGTTCGACCTCACGCCCTTTTCATCCATTCGACAAACTGCAAGTCGATCGACGATGTGCGTATGCTCTTCAACAACCTTCTGAGCTGCCTCACGCTCGACCCTTGCACGCTCGATATGTGGTTGAATTGAAGGATTTGAGAGAACTTGCTGAAGACTATGCCCGGTTGAAAACAATTCGAGAACATTGTGCATATGTTCTGGCTCTCGAAGCGAGAGTGAACGAGCGAGTTGTAGAATTGGCCCGTCCTCTATGAATTGTTCTCGAGAAATCTGTCCGGAATCCAAAGCATCTACAACCGGCATAATTTCTTCTAAATGCGATAAATCGATGAAAGGGCGGAGTACGTCGAATGCCAAACGTGCCGCAGACGGCGTCGATTCCCAATGACATGTTCCCCCATCATCAATGAATTGTTTTTCTTCCTGTTCATTTGGCCTATTGGTTTGGTGGTGGTCAAGATACCACCCACATTGAGAATGAAAAGGTAAGTCAACCATTGCTGTAGAACGGTCGATGAGTTCATCCAAAGCACCTGAACGAACCAATGCTGCATGTGCAAAGTGAACTTCCGCATTAGGATTCGCTGCTTTGAGAACAGCAGCAGCACACAACCCATCTAAATCCGAGTCTGCAATTATTCTATCGAATTTAGGAATTCCGGCAGCGAGAAAGGGTGGGTCACTACCTGTCATAACGATGTGCGGGTTGGAGTCGCTCAAGAAGGTTGTTGGTGGCCAATTCGCCGCAATAGAAAAGACATACCTTCTGCGTGACATACACATGGAGACATCTTGTGGAGTGATTTTGGTCAACTACGGGACCGTCTTACTGCTACAATATCCTCAGGGACATTGGGACTTTCCCAAAGGTCATGTCGAAGATTCTGATGAGGACCATCATTCGACAGCAAAAAGAGAACTCAAGGAGGAGACCGGCATTGATGAGATTTCTTTCGTGGATGGATTTTCAGAAAGAAGTCAGTATTCGTATCGCCATAAAGGCAAAAAACGTACAAAACAAGTTTATTGGTACCTTGCAGAAACGGAGAGAATTACGGTTACTCTCTCCCATGAACATCGAGGCCATATGTGGTTAGATTGGGCTCAAGCTGCGGAACAATTGTCACACAAAGAGACAAAAAATATTCTTTCTTTAGCCCACCAACATATGGTGGCCATCGGGAAAGAGTAGTTCATAGATTTGCAAAATCTGCGTCGCTTTGAGACAATTTACGTACCTGGTCAGCAACTCCTTTTTCCGAACCTCGCTTGCCCAAAGGCAACCAAAGAGATTCTTCATTCCCCAAGCCTAAGCAAATCCACCGGCCAAGAACGAACAGCCAATCCGAAAGGCGATTGAGATAAATCAGCACAAGGGGACGAACTGAACCTTCTCCCTCCGATTCGAGCAACCTTAGAACTGCTCGCTCAAGACGACGGGTGACCGTTCGCGCAACATGAACCGCTGCTTCCGGACCGTTACCAGATGGTAGAATAAAACTTGTAAGTGGTTCAAGTTGTTCAAGCCAAGCATCCATTTCATCAACCAATACATCGGCTTGTTTTTCACTAAGTACTGCCATTCCTTCAGGCAATTGAGAAGGCATACAAGCTAATTCTGCACCCAAATCAAACAGTTCATTTTGAATACGCGGAAGAACTTGTGTTACTATGCTTTGAACACGGGTAACCGTTGAGCGGTTTCCACCGTCTTCATGTCCGGGAAGGCGCTGAACTTCCATTAAACATAAGCCGAACAAAGCGTTCAATTCATCGCATGTCCCTACTGCTTCAAGCCTCAAGTCTGCCTTCGAACGACGTGAACCATCGACCAGTGAAGTCGTTCCTTCATCCCCTGTGCCTGTGTAAACTCGTGTTATGCGAACCATTGTACCGCCTCAACCTGCGCTAACTATGCCTCTATGAGTGGTTTTCGGGCGAGGAAACTGGTATCAATTGGATGGTACCATTCGATATCTTCCTCTCCAAATCGCCAAGAGTAGAGAGCTAAATGTTGATCGACAACGCCGTACCATTCCAGTCTTCCAGGCTCTAAACAGGCAATTCTTGTACCGGTAGCCTCAACTTTGGCAGTTATCGATTGCCAATGAGTAACGAGTTGAGCTAATTGATCGGCTACTTCCACAACATGCTCACTTTCAGGTTCAAGTGTTTCAAGCAAGACTTCAAGTTCTTCTGTAAGGTCATGAGCCTCGTCACTCATCGCTTGTAATTCTGCCAACCAGCGCGTAACTTTGGGCAGGTTGTCTCGGGCCTCTTCTATGGAAACAATTCGGGCCCCTTCAGGCAATGTTCGCAATGCGTTCTCTTCATCGACCAAGGAACACACATCCATAGGTCGTCCAGAAAAGAATGGTACATCCGAATTTTCTTTCACATGCGTTCCTTAACTTGGCGGGACTTCAAGTCATCGGCCAGCAACCATGATTTTAGCCGTTTTTGAGGGGTTCCAAAAAAAACGGTAACCTCTACTCAAGCGTGAGATACGGTTTGATATGGACTGTTGCTCAATTTCTTTACAACACGGAAAACAACAGCAGAACCTATTCCAATCCATATAAACAGTTCAACGGCAAACACGAGATAGTATACCGGCCCGAACTGCTTGAGAAGATCAACCGCATCATAAGGCACCCCGTAAAATGCCAAGTAAACAGCTTGTGATAAGAGGCTCGAAGAGAACCAAACCACAACTGCATACCAGAAGATTGTACCCAAATCCCAATCATCCTGCCGTGCAAAAAGTCTTTCCATGGTACTATATTGATTTTCAAACACTTAAATTCTTTGTATCCCTGCTTAATATTACATTAAAATTATCGTATATTGGCGATAAGCCCGTAATTAATTTCCGTTATTCGTCTTATTCCTGCTCCGAAAAATCTTTTTTCGGGAGATTTTCCCCTGCTACAGGGTCAATTTTCATCAAGGAATCATGTATTGCTTCAATCCATTCTACTGCGACCGCCTTTTCTCCGCCAACATCCAAAAGCGCATCGTACCATTCGCTTGCAGATTTTTGATCACCAAGAAACAAATGAAGACGATGTAAAGCGAGATAGGCCATGGGGTTCAGGTGTTCTTCTTCAGCGTCCCATCCTTTCTCAAAGCATGCGATTGCACCTGATTGGCCAGTAATATTACCCCTTTGCAAAGCAACCATGCCAGCTTGGCTCCAAGCTAGCGGCAAGCGTCCAATGAGCAAACCTCGGAAAACGAGCCATGTTTGTCCAGAGGCAAGAACAACCAATGAAAAAAAGCCTGCCCACTGCTCAAATTGATTGAGGGAATCCCATGTTTCAACCATGAGTCCGCCTACACCAACACAGAAAAAGAATCCTGAAAAAGGAGCAATCAGCACCTCCCTTCGAGTACGAACAAGATGATGTATGCCTGCAAGCAATCCAAATGTGCCCATACCTGTCAAGAAGAACAAGTGCCCCATTACAGTCACAGGCTGAGGGGCTAACTGCCCGAGTGCTATTGTTGCGGTAAAACCAAGAATCAAAAATCCAAAACGTCGTGAAGGTTGGGGGAAAGGTTGGCTTTTTGAACCGAGAACAAGCAAGCAACCGACAATCGCTTCAAAGAAAATGAAAAGCCACTGGAGTGTTTCCGATTCAAACGTCAACATGAGACTCCCCTAACCCTGCGATAAATGAGCACTTTTTGACCCTTTGCTCAAGCCTTGTGATAGCCGCTTCCTCGTAAAATTTCAGTTGACCTATACAGTTGTTCAACCAAAACTACACCTGCCAATTCATGAGGTAAGGTTAGTTTAGACAACGAGAGGTTTTGTGCAGAAAGCATGACGTGTTTTTGTTGCCAACCTTCGGCAGGGCCGACAACAAGATGGGTGTCCTGGACAGCAACAATCCATTCTTTTACACGCTGAGAAAATGCTATCGAATCAATCAAATCACCACTTTCATCGAGAAATACCTTCGAGCCACTTTTTTTTGCAATACGTGAAAGATACTCCTCCAAGGATAACTTGTCCGAATGGAATTCTATCCTCATACCTCTTTTTCTCAAACGTCGCGAATACATGTCAATCAAATCGTTCATCGCCCTCTCTTTCGGCTCTCCATGAAGATGAACTATGACCCTGCCCATGTGCACGAATGAGTGGATGCGGTTGATGAACTTCGTCTTGAAGAAAATTTTACAAAAGTCTAATCCAAAGAAATATTCTCTTTTCTTCCAGTAAATGAGGGTGAAAGCAACAGATGGCGTTAAGAACATAGGCATTTACAGGTCATTATGAGTTGGTGGCCTTTTGGGAAGAAAAAGAAATCTTCCCGCGCCCCTGTGAGTGATCCGCTGCTCAAAGATAATCGAACAATGATTTCTGAACTACGGGACGCCTGTGAGATGAACTTTGACAATCCTGAAGAGGCTCGGCGACAAATTCGCAGAATGCAGGTCGAATGGAACGATGCTTCCCAAAACGGCCTCCTAAGCGACATCAACAGAGGGGGACTCGAAGCTCGAGCGTTCAGGTTACTCACATGCAACGACAAAGAATGGTTGGAATGGCTGGATAATCTTGATTTTTGGAAGCCGGGTTGGAAGCCAGAGGTCACTGACGAGGATTGAATAAGGATGTGCTACAGCGCTCAACATGGGTCAGGTGCCAACCCTTCACTTGTTGTATTCTTGTCCATTTTGTTGGAAAGTACGAGGACTCATCGAATACCTCAAGCTTGACGTGAACCTTGTAGGCGTTAACGGAATGAAAATCAAAAAGGAAGTGAAGTTCGCAGGCGACTGGGGCAAAGTTCCTGTTTTCACCGATGAGAACGGCATCCACCACGTTGACTCTACACCACTCTTAAAACACATTGACCAAACTTACAACAACGGTTCTATGGCCAACCAAGGGGATAATGAACGGCAAGAAAAATGGCTTGATTGGGCCGATACAAAGATGTCGAAAGCAACGGTTCCAATTCTCTACGGAACCATCGGTTCGGCATTAAAAACGACAACTCGCATCTCAAAGTTAGAGAAATTTGGATTTTTTTCAAAGCGACTCTATGCGTGGGCTGGTTTTCCTGTAATGTGGGGCATAATAGCCCGAAAGCGCGTCAAAAAAGACGGTCGAACTCCAAAGAAACTTTGGCACGATTTGTTAACTGAATTTACCGCTGCTCACGGGTCCAAACCTTTCTTTGGTGGCGAAACTCCGGACCTCGTAGACTTCGCTGCATATGGGTACATGCGCTCAATTTCGCCGTTCCCACAATTCAGCCTTCTTACCGACCATGAATCCGGAATGGCGTGGTACAACCGCATGGAAGCGAGCATTCAGTAGGTGAAACAACGGTGCAAATTCAATATCAAGGTATTGAGTTTTACAAGGTAAATGCTCAAAGCATTTTTTTGGGCACTGATAAAGGTGGGTGGATATACTCTGGGCAACGTCCTCGTCACGAAGTAAGATGTCCCGAATTTTATGTCATGAAATCCGTGCTTACAGAGAAGGAAATTATTGAAATTTCACAGGTTAAATCCGATAAACACGGCCTTGATGGCAATCTTCTCGAAAAAATATGTAGTGTAATGAACCAAAACTTTGACCCAGATGACTTTCAGCTTTCAAAGGACAGTGGATGGCATATCCGGTGCCCGAGTGAAGCAGAATGGAAATGTGCACATGAAGAAATTGAATTAAATCTCAATCCGAGAAAAATTGAAATTTTGGCCGATGGTGTTTCAAACAATTATCGTGGCGCAATGATGGATGGCAGGCCTCGAGTTTTTCGTGGCTTAGGGCCGATGGCGAAACATCGCGCAGCAATCGAAACCCATCCAACACAAGACGGTGTAACTGCGCTCTCCAGCGCTCCAATGGATCGATACGTGGAGGGGCTCGTCGCCCGATTGGTCATAACCCCCATTCGTTCACCAGAAGCAAAGATTGTTCCCGACAATGCTGACCTTGCGGCCAACATTCGGGGCGAACTTTTCTGGACATTTTTGTTGGGAGTAATCCCTTCGTTCGTTATACCAATAGCAAGAGGGATGGGCAGTTATGCTATCGAGGGATGGGCAAATCTCTTGTTTGGCGGATTATGTGCCGGATTTGTAACTGGGGCCATATGGAGGCCTCGTCGGCCCACATTTTCATACGAAGACGGGGAAGATTCACTCATCACTGACGGGTGATACAAGCGATTCCCAATACGAATCTTGACGAATTGAATCTGCTGCACAAATTGCTGCCATATTCACAATATGTCGAACTCCATCCCTGCGAGCGACAAGCTGAACCGGTTTGTCCATTCCTTCAAGTATTGGGCCAGTCATTTCAGCATCACCGAGTTCTTCCAACAGTTTGTAGGCGATGTTGGCGGATGCTAGATTTGGAAGAACAAGGACATTGGCTGGGCCTTTGAATTCCATGAAAGGATACTCTTCTTGAACCTCGGCATTGAGTGCAGTATCAGCCTGCATCGGCCCATCGATGATTAAAGATGGGTCCAATTCACGAGCGTATTCAATCGCTTCTTCGATTCTTTCAGAACGCTGAGCTCTGCTAGAGCCGAAATTCGAGAAGGACAACATTGCTACTTTCGGTGCAACTCCAAATCGACGAGCAACTTTTGCAGTCTGAACTGCGATTTCTGCAAGGGTTCTGCTGTCTGGATAGACGTTTACAGTTGCGTCAGCGAGGAAAATTGTTCTTCCTTTGACGTTTACCATGTAACATCCCACCACGCAGTGAGCATTTTGGTCAGGACCGATGAGCTCGAGAGTTGGACGTAGCACATCCCCGTAATTTCTGCTCACGCCGCCCACAAAACCATCAGCATCTCCGTTAATCACCATTTGACTAGCAAAATAAGGTCGAGATTTCAAAAGTCGGCACGCATCGACATATGTCATTCCTTTACGACTACGCTTTTCCATCATTGCATCAGCATAAATGCCCTTTCTTCGTGGATCTTTACGTGGGTCAAAAACGTGGTACTCGAAATGTAAACCAAGCTCGTCAACCATACGATGAATTCGGTCTTCAGGACCAAGAAGAATTGGGTGGCATATTTTTTGCTCAAACAACTGCGCTGCAGCGCGAAGAACTTTCTCATTATCGCCCTCTGGAAATACTATGCGTTTTCCTTTGTTACGAACCTGATTAATCATGTGGCGCATGATGGAATAGGACAGCCCTAGCCTTGCTTCAAGTTGCTCCCGATAGGATTCTATCGAGAATTCTTCAGGACGAATCGCAGCAACGCCCTCCTCAACTGCTGCTTGTGCAACTGCGGATGCTTCCCAAATCAAAACTCGACGATCGAAAGGTTTCGGAATGATATATTCAGGACCATATTGCATTACTGCTCCGTCATAAGCAGCCGAGATGTAATCGGGAACGGGTTCTTTTGCCAAAGCCGCTAATGAACGAGTTGCTGCCATT